>CAYRZG010000028.1:0-13292 GCA_964428695.1 uncultured Desulfurococcales archaeon | reverse complement strand
TTACCGTGTGTACTTCTCTTACTCCCTCCTCTAGTATTATCTTGGAGGCTATGTCTAGTTCTCTCCCGACCCTCGTCTTGACTAGCACGAAGCCGACCTCCTTTGGAGCCTTGCGTGACAGTAGCTCTCCCGCCTCGAAGGCGAGATCTGTCAGCGTTACAACTGACATCTGCTTCTCTGGGAGCTCCAGTATTAGCCTCCTTACCTCATTCTCTAGCATCAGCTCTACAGCACTCTTGGCGTCAAAGTATGCTGGCACCCTAATCACAGCCCCCCTGGCATAGTCGCCTATCTTGCCCTCGTCCACGTTGCCCTCCGCGACGGCTCTTAGGAAGTCTTCCTCGCGCAGTATCCTAGTCTCGCCGGACGGGTAGCGGACCAGCACTTCGGGGACCCCGTTCTCGTCCATAGCCTTGGCGGCTACCCTCACGCTCGCATCTGCGGGCAGGGCGACAAGCCTCCTCATCCTAGCCTCGACCTGCGCTATGCCATAGTCTAGCAGCTCCCATAGAGCCTGGGCTGCATGGTACGGCTCGAACACGCCAACGATCCTATTCCTGCTGTCCACGACTGGTACGAACCTCACAGCCTCCCGCCTCATGAGATCAAGGGCATCGACAACATCCATGTCCTCCCTGGCGACTACAGGCTCGTCCACGGCATACTCGCTAACCCTGCTCTTCACACTAGCGCCCCTAGCAATGGCCCTCACAAGGCTACGGTACGTGAGCACTAGCATGGGCCTCCTCTTCACATCAGCGGTCACGACACCGAGAGTCTTCATGGAGAGCATTACCTCGGCAGCCTTAGCGAGGCTCTGGTCCGCCGAGATTAGAGGGAGGCTCTTCGACGCGACCTCGCCCAACCTCATCACGGTCATACTCTACACCCATAATATAATCTATGTAACTAGACGAACTTAAAACCTTCGGATGCTCTTCGACTACTATCAATATTTAGGCTCCAAACGACACTCATAAGAATAGTGATTCTAGCATCCAGCCCAGTGTGCGGGCCTCCTAGACTCAACGAGCGCCGAGAGAAGCGCCAAAACCGTTGATACGATAATGTAGACTGCGGCTAAGCTTGTCTTCTCAAGGCCTAACCTAGTGGCAGGCAAGGCTACAATGGAGGATACTGGGATGGAGAGGCCGATAGAGGCCGCCAAAGCGGCGGTGTGATTGTCTAACAGTTTGGGTGAAAGCAGCCTTACGAGCGGGTAGCCTGTCGAAAACAATAGTAGTACAGCACCCCCTAGTAGGGCTGGCAGCCCTCCTAGAGCTACGCCCACTCCCGAGACCAAGTCGAGCAGGAGCAGACTCCACACCCAGTAGGAGCGAGGACTCCTAAGGTAGGACGCCAGTCTATGGGCTCCCATTGGGGACCCCCGCTTCTACGCGTGCTAGCACAACGGGGCCGGCCGGCTCGAGCCTACCATCGACATAGTAGAGTAGGGTGGCGGTCAGGTTATATGATCCTGGAGGGAGTTGGGGTAGGGACACCTCTATCCTATCCTCGTGGCCGGGTAAGAGTAGCGTGTACACCATGTCCTCGTAGACTACTGTCGTCGAATTGTAAATTTGAAGATTGACGGCCAGCACTTCGGTCTTTCCACCCCTATTGGACACGTATAGACACAGGCTGGCTCCCCCATAGTCTAATATTGGACTAGTGATTGGCTCACTGCATCCAGCATTTTCGACTGCTAGCTCATAGTAGCTTCCACCGTATGCTCCAGCCGAGGCTAGATAGCCTACTACTATCGCAGCGTATATTATCGAGACTATTATTCTAGTTTCCCTGTCTATCATCGCCCTCGCTCACCCTCTCTAGTATCCTGGCTATGGCGCAGGGTATGGCGTCGAGCGCCCAGTATAAGATGAGGGGCGAGGCTATGAGCAGGAGGAGGCTAGCATAGTACTTGGCCTCCAGGAGGAGTTTCTCATCCTGGAAGCTAGCGTATAAGGCTTCAACCCCTGCGCCTACCGCTTGCAGCTTATCGGCGCTACCCTCCCTAAGAGCTTCAGCGGCCTCCTCTGCCAGTTGCTCGACCGCGTCGGTATGGTAGCCGTACTTGTACATCTCATCTAGCATGCTGGCGATTTCGGCAGCCCTATCTAAGGGCGCCTCCGACCTGGCATGCGCTAGTTTAAACGAGAGTAACGCTATGATGATCACTGTGGCGACTCTATAATTCATAATCATACCCTGCAACTAGACCTACCTTAGCACACCTATAACCTTGTGACGGTGCCGCCCCCGACTCTAAACATAATGTCGCATGGAATGAAGTCGTCCAGAACAGGCTCCAAGTGTATGACGGTAGCGCCACTCTTCACAAGGTCAGCCAGAATCTCAACCACCTTCCTAGCGGTGTAGTCGTCAAGGCCTGCAAGGGGCTCGTCGGCCACAATGATTTTCGGAGACTTAACTAGAGCCCTTGCAATAACCACGCGCCGCAGCTGCCCGCCGCTCACGTCGTCGGCCCTCCTCCAGAGGAGGTCTTCGATACCGAGCCTTCGGGCCACTGCCTCTATAGTATCGCGGCCCCCCTCTGGTAGGCCGATGGCAATGTTACTGTACACCGTGGCTCCTGGTACTACTAGGTTCTCTTGCGGTATGTAGCCTATAAGCCTCCTACGTATTCTCCTAGCCTCTCTCCGGCTCCTCGGCCTTGAACCGTCGATGCAGACGCATCCTTCCATCGGCAGCCTTAACAGCGCTAGGTGCTCGGCCAGCAGTGTTTTCCCCGAGCCGCTCCTACCCGTGAAGCAGGCGTATACCCCCATGTCAAGGGTGAGGCTGTCTATGCGGAGCTGTGGTTCACTCGTATAGCTTAGGACGGCGTCCCTTGCCTCAACCGCCGCCATGGGGTTGCGACACCACTATCATAGAGTGTCCGTTAGAGTAGACTATCATAAATCCTCTAGTGGGAGGCGTTTCACGGATTCGACCCCCTATAAGCCTACAGCCCACCTTCTCCATATCATCTAATATTATTATAAGATTTCCGGAATTGTAGTCTCTGGGGTTGCATGAAACCCTGTGGGGGAGCCCATAGTAGTATGCTGGTCCCGACCCAGTATAGTCTACTATTACCGTCCGCTCCCAGCCTGTGCTGCTGAGATAGCTTGCAGGCGCAGCGTCGTAAGCATTGTAGGTTATGTTTGAGTTCAACACGGTATGGTCTAGAGCTAGCATCGTGGAGGACGCGAGTCCCAGGACTATTATAGAAGTGAGAGCAGCCCTTCCCACTTTACCGTCGGGGTCTGCGAAGCCTGCTATGGCGAGTACGACAAGTACACTAGATAGCCTCCCTATGGCTCCAAGCGTGTAGCTGGTCGGGAGTGTCGAGGCGGCTGCCAGGATTCCCAGTAGCATGTATGCCGATAAGGCGTAGAAGCCTCTCAGGCCTCGGGGTCTGCGGCCTAAGGCTAACGCAACTAGTACCGCCGGGGCCGAGTAGACTATTGCCTCTACTACCCCGACCCCAGCCTTGGCTAGGCTCGCAGCTCCGGCTACGCTGGCCATGGCTCCCAGGAGTGCCGTGATGACACGCCTGAAACTCCCGGCACCGGGATCTAGCGTGGCTAGAACCACTCCGAGTGCGAGCCCGGCGGATGCTAGTAGCGCGAGACTCGAGACGCTAATATTGTGGGCGGTAAGCCTCTCTACGCCTCCAGGCGTCTGCGAAAGAGTCCACGCGGTCGCCAGCACTGCCGCTGCGGTGCCGCCTAGGGCGGGGGCCAGCCGCCTCTGCTCTCCTCTCAGCCAGGCTATGAGGCTGGAGGAGGCCATTGATGCTCCTAGAGAAGATGGGAGAAGATGGTGTAGAAGACCTGCTAGAGCGGCGACCAGTGCGGCTGGGATAGCGTATGCTGGGAGCATGTAGAGGGCGGGCCTGACAATGTTCTCTCTAGCAAACTGTACACCGAAAGCCACTGTCCCCGGCACGCTACCTGCGGCAGCTGCTATTAGAGAAGCCGACAGGCGGGTGAGCCCAGAGAGTCTAAGCACAGAGTAGACGGCTAGCACAGCAGTATAGTCTAGTATAGCCCCGATAATCCAGGAGTGGACGCCCGCCATGAGGTATAGTGCTCTAGTAAAGGCCTGGGCAAGCGGCCACCCCGAGGTGGCAGGCCCGCCTCCCCTCGCCGCGTCTCCCAGCAGGAACCAGGAGTCCACACCCTGCACCGCCCCGGGATGAGCTACGATTATGGCGACCCTCTCCAATAGTGGAAGCGAAAGGAGAACGGCCGCCACCGCCTTGTTACCGGCCCTCATTACCCGCCCCCGAGCGGGTGTTGAACAGACTCCATGTTAGCTTGTGGAGGCTTCCACCCGTGAGTGTTAGGCCAGAGTCGACCACTATAACCTGGCCTGTGATGTTCGCCGCGTCCCCAGCTAGAAACGCAACTACTTCTGCGACGTCCTCTGGCTCTACAAGCCTGCCTGTTATAGTATTCTCCCTGGCCCACTCGTCGGCGTCGACGCCTGCTAGCTGGAAGAAGCTGAGCCCCATATCAGTCCTGGCAAAGCCTACGGCCACAGCGTTGACCGTGACACCAGTCCCTGCAAGCTCCAAGGCTAGAGCCCTGGTAAAGCCTATCACGCCAGCCTTGGCCGCACTATAGGCGGCAAGGCCAGCTAACCCCGTTATGCCGGCGGCCGAGGTTATGTTAATGATCCTGCCCCAGCCCGACCTGACCATGTGGGGTATCGCCCTCCTACTGCATAGGTAGACGGATTTCAGGTTAACAGCAATATGGCGGTCCCAGAGGCTCTCGTCCATAGACGCTACCGGGGTCACGAGGCCCCATCCAGCGTTGTTTACCAGGACATCCACAGGGCCCAGGATCTCCTCCACGCTCTGGAATAGCCTCTCAACCTCATCCCGTCTCGAGACATCGGCCTGGAACGCCTCGGCCTCTCCGCCGAATGATCGTATTGCCTCTACAACCCTTAGAGCATCCTCGGCCCTCCTACGATAGTTCACGGCAACCCTGTAGCCCAGCCTGGCGAGGCGGAGGGCTATGGCCCTGCCAATACCCCTGCTCGAACCCGTAACGAGCGCGACCCTAGGCAATAGGACACCTCCACGCTCTCCACTGAAGTATGGCCGGGTATAAGGAGAGTATCAGCTGGGACCCCTAAGACTAGCTAAGACACTGCCAGCCACGGGTGTTAACAGGGCCGCCCACCAAGACCAGCCGAGCATACCGTTAGACGAGCCGGCCAGCGCAGTGTATAGGACCGTCGACAGGGCCGACGAGACTATAGACTGGAGCAGGGTGGAGGCTGAGAGAAGGGGTATCGGATCGATACCGATTATATCGAGCAACCTGTAGATTCTAGAGCCTAGTGGGTGGGCAATACTGGAAGCATAGTATAACATAACGGCCAGCGATAATATCGTGGAGGCTAGCGACGCAATAGTATAGGCTGAGATGACTAGACCCCCTCCCCTCCCCGGCTCTACAATGTAGGTGCACCCATAGGCTCCTCGCAGGCTCTGGGCTAGTCTAGCATCCACGATAACCTCCCAGTCAAGGTGGCCTGGAAGCCCCTGTATACCGGCGACCCTGAGCATGTACACCGAACCAGTGCTAGGAGCGTATACTAGGATATTGTCTCCAGCATGAATGTCTAGGAGGCCTGCCAGCCTAGACCCTACTATGGCGGCAGTCATGTTTCCCAACACTGGCGAGGCGCCAATCATTCGGCTAGTCACATTGTCGACGCCCCTAACTATTACGGGGGCGCCCCTAGATCCTGTGGTAGTGTAGGCGGGCACAAGCATTACGCAGCCCTCGCCCGGCTTTCCACCGTCGAGGCCGGTTACGGGGTTGAGAACCAGGGGGTTGTAGTGGAGCGTGCAGGGGCCGTTGCATATGTCGTAGTAGATGTGGTGGTAGTATAGGTACGTGTCTAAGGCTATCGCCGAGGTAGCTCCGATGAGCGCCAATAGGATAGAGGTAGCAGCCAGCCTCGCTAGAAGCCTTGGGATAATAGCGCGTGCTAAAACCTTCCAGCCAGCCATACCGTGATCACCGACGTGAAGGGGGCTAGGGCTAACACTAGGAAAGCCTTGGCAGAGGCGAGAACTGCCAGGGGTAGTTCAACGCCCACCGCATACAGGACGGTCTGGGCGGCCGCGAGTGCGGCCAGGGTCCCGGCCAGGGACCCGAGGCTGGCCGCAGTCCCCAGCACGACTGCGGCGTAGGCCCTGCTGTAGCCAGCGGCGTCTAGCGTGGCCGCCACCCTCCTAGCATCATCGCCCCTCGATGCTACCGCGAGCCCGGGTACTACGAGCAATAGTACCACGGAGACGTATGGGAGGGGGCCTAGCAGGCTTGATACCACTCTCCGGCCGCTATCCTGAAAGTCTCCACTCCACGCTATCCTAGCCTGCAGTCTGCTCCCTCCACAGTGTGCTAGCAGGCTGGGAGGGAGAGCGACCATAGAATCTAGGGCTGTGTTGGTCTCAAACCACCCGGTAGCCTCGAAGGTCTCCCCGCCAACAACCACGAGGGACCCAGGGCATGGGTTCTCGCAGAGGCTCCTACCAACCATTATTCCTCCGCCAAACTTCTTGCCCGGCACATGGTCTAGCAGGGTCGCATTGAACCCGTAAACGGTTACCTCGCCCTCCGGAAGCTGGAGTTTAACAATACAGGCTACCTCTACTTCGACAGGGGGCCTGAAAGCCTGCTGGAGGTCGCCGGCAGAGTTGTATGCTAGGATAGCAGGCCCGCCGAGGATTGATGCTATCATAGAGGCTACGACTACCGCCTTGTAGACTGTAGACTCGGTGAGCGAGCTTAACGGGGCTAGCAGGGCTCCATCTCCCCCACCCGAGGATGCCGCGGCCGGGTTAAATGATAGGAGCCCGGAGGGACTGTGGCGGGCCCGCCGGGATTTGAACCCGGGACCGCCGGCGTCTCCCCGCGCAGGCCCTACCTGGGGCGGCTTAGAAGGCCGGCGCTCTGTCCTGGCTGAGCTACGGGCCCTCCCACCCGTGGCGTTTGACGGTTAGGGTTTATGGGTGTTGCCCAGCCCATGCGTCTTGCGGGAGACCCTCTATGAGGCTGGATAGGCTGGCTTGCCACTCATGCCACCTGGGCCCTCTAGGAGTGTTGGCCGCCTGGCTAGTCATAGGAGTCTCATGGTGGCTAAACAGGGGTTGGTTCGTGTTTACGAGGGACGCCTACAGCGACCTCGGGGGTCCCGGGGCCTGCTGCCCCCTAGTGTATAATCTCGGCCTGATACTAGTCGGGATGCTACTGGTCGGCTTTGGGATATGTGTTGCTATGGCCGCGGAGCGCAGGGTTGGGGTGGCCGGAGGATCCTATCTCGCTCTGGCCGGAGTCTTCCTCGCCCTCATAGGCGTGTTCCCCTCCGGGACCCGCCCGCACACTTTCGTTTCCACATGGTTCTTTGTGCAGGCTGATATTGCCCTAATAGCATCGCTAGCCGAGGCGGCTTGGAGGAAATGCAAGATGTCTAAGCCCACGCTTCTCCTTGCTGTCCTAGCCTTCCCAATAGCTGGGTCGGTTGAAGCCGTTGTGGGGTGGCCTAGCGCGGCAGTATTAGAGACGTACGGTATAATCGTCATTGATTTGGGGGTGCTGGTGTTGTGGTTGTGTTTTAGGGGTATATGCGGTCGCGGAACCTGGGGAAGGGGAGCGCATCCCTAATATGGTCGAGCCCGGCCACCCACATGATGTACCTGTCTACTCCGAGGCCGAAGCCACTGTGGGGGACTGTACCGTAGCGGCGAAGGTCGAGATACCACGCGTAGTCGTCGGGGTTTAGGCCCCTCTCGGCTATCTGCCTCCTGAGAGCCTCGTAGTCGTCCTGCCTCTCGCTCCCACCCACTATCTCCCCGACGCCCTCCGGGGCGAGTAGGTCGAAGGCTAGTGCCTCACTGGGGTTCTCCGGGTCCGGCTTCATGTAGAAGCTCTTCAACTCCATGGGGAAGTGTGTTATGAAGAACGGCTTGTCGAACTCTTCCGTGAGCGCCCTCTCCTCGTCAGCGCCTAGGTCATCGCCATACTCTACCCTGAACCCCTTACGCTTGAGGATTTCGACGGCCTCGGAATATCTGATCCTAGGATAGGGGGTCTTCGTGGCAGGCTCTAGCTTCTCCGTGTCCCTCTTTAGGATTGAAAGCTCCTCGAGCCTCTCCTCGAGAATCCTCCTCGTAACGTATGCTACAAGGTCCTCCACGAGCCTCATCTCATCCTCCATGTGGGCCCAGGCCTCCTCAGCCTCCAGATGCCAGTACTCGTAGAGGTGCCTTCGGGTCCGGCTCCTCTCAGCCCTAAAGCTGGGCGCCAGCGTCCAGACCCGCTCCAGGCTGAATATGAGGGCCTCAAGGTATAGCTGGGCGCTCTGGCTTAGGTATGCGGGCTTCCCGAAGAAGTCCACCTTGAACAGGGTTGCCCCACCCTCGACTGCGGCCTGGGTGAGTATGGGCGGGCTAACCTCCCAGAAGCCCCTCTGCTGGAAGAACTCGCGGAAGGCCTTGAAGGCGGTCTCTCTTATCCTCCAAACCGCGGTGAGGCGGCGGCTCCTAATCCACAGGTGTCTCACGTCTAGGAGGTAGTCGATTCCCTCGCCACCCTTTATCGGGAAGTCGTCTGCCAGTCCGACGATCTCCAGCTTTTCAAGCCTAAGCTCCACACCCCCGGGAGCCCTAGGGTCCCTCGCCACTACCCCCTCGGCTATGATGCTGGATTCTATCGTTGCCCTCCTAGCCTCCTCGATATACTCCTCCGGAGTACTACCCTTGGCAGCGACCAGTTGGAGGATCCCCTCAGAGTCGCGCAATACTATGAAAACCCTCTTGCCCAGATCTCTATGCCTGTAAACCCAGCCTCTAACACGGGCCCTACTGCCGGGCTCGAGCCTCTTCACATCCCGTGTCGAGAGGAATTCCGCCACCAGCAACACCTAGCCTCCCACAGTATTGAGGGGGGCGATAACCTTTCCCAGCCCATACCCGTGAAGGCGGCCTGTTAAACTATCCCACCCTAACTCCCGGCGGTGGGGGTCTGGGCTTGGGAGTGGAAGTATTCTTCTACCCTGAGACAGTGGCTGTGGTAGGAGCCAGTGGGAAACCGGGAACATTCAGCCACGAGCTCCTGAGGAACCTCGCGAGAGGCTTCAGGGGGAAAGTCTACGCTGTAAACCCGAAGTATAGGGAGATAGCAGGGGTCCCCAGCTACCCCTCCATACTAGACGTTCCCGGCGAGGTAGACCTTGCGGTCATAGCGCTACGAGCTCCCCTCGTCCCTAGAGCTGTGGAGCAGGCGGGAGAGAAGGGCGTTAAGGGAGTCATAGTAGTGGCGGGAGGCTTCGCCGAGACGGGAGACGAGGGTGCGAGGCTGCAGGAGGAGCTATTGAAGGCTGCTAGAAAGCATGGTGTGCGCGTGGTCGGGCCGAACTGTATAGGAGTCTACAACGCTGTAAACGGTCTGGACACGTTCTTCCTACCCCCCGAGAAGATGAGGAGGCCGCCCAAAGGATACATTGGAATAGTCAGCCAGAGTGGCGCGTTCCTAACAATGGTTATGGACTGGCTCGCCGACGAGGGTATAGGTATCGTGAAGGCTGTCAACATTGGGAATAAGGTCGACGTGGACGAGGCCGAAATAATAGAATACTATTCGGGCCTAGACGAAGTCAACACTATCATGGTATACATTGAAGGCGTCGCACCCGGGGCTGGAAGGAGGCTAGTCGACTCAATACGCAATGCCAGGAGTAGAGGGAAGACGGTAGTAGTATTGAAGGGTGGGAAGACAGGCGAGGGAGCCAGAGCCGCCAGGAGCCACACAGCCAGCATGGCTGGAGACTACCGGGTCTTCCGAGCCGCCATGGAGGATGCAGGAGCTATAGTCGTGGAGTCGCCATTGGAGTTCATAGACGCCGCTAAGGCATTGTCGCTCCAAGGCCGACTAGCCAGGGGCGGCAGGAGGGTCCTAGTTGTAACCAACGCAGGAGGCCCCGGGGTCCTTGCGGTAGACGAGCTGGAGAAGAGGGGGCTCCACGCCCCAAAGACGCCGGGAGAGGTTGTCGAGAGGCTCCGGGGACGGGTCTCACCGATAGCGGCCCTGGGCAACCCTATCGACTTAACCGGCGACGCTAGGGATGACGATTACAAGACAGTCCTAGACGCTGTCGGAGTCGACTGGTACGATTACATGCTGATTATAGCGCCGGTTCAGCCGGCCACTATGACAATACGCGTGGCCGACATCATAGCCGACGCCGTCTGGTCGAGGAAGAAGCCGGCAGTGGCAGTGACCATTGGAGCGGACTATGGCAGGCTGGTACACGAGTATCTGGAAAGCCGCGGTGTACCAGTATACCCTGTACCCGACAGGGCCGCCGCAGCCCTGGCGGCACTAGCCGAGGCCGCTAGGAGGAGGTGCCCCCTACCACGGCCCGGGACCCCGCCGGCTAGGGCTAGGAAAATCATAGAAGAAGCGCTCTCCCAGGGTAGAGTTAAGCTCCTCGAACACGAAGCCCTTGCACTGGTCGAAGCCTACGGGGTCCCCGTAGCCAGGTATTGCCTTGCAAAAACGCCCCTAGAGGCGCAGCAGTGCGCCAGGAGCTTCGACGGGCGGGTAGTACTCAAGATAGTCTCACCCGACATTCTCCATAAGAGCGACGTTGGCGGCGTAATAATTGATGTTCCCCCGGAGAAGGTCTTAGAGGAGGCTGCCAGGCTACTCTCAAGGGTGAGGGATGCCGCCCCAACAGCGAGGATTGAAGGCGTACTGGTCCAGGAGATGGCGGCGCCCGGCGGCGTCGAGGTGATAGTAGGCTCTAGGAGGGACGAGTACTTCGGCCCAATAGCCCTACTGGGCCTGGGGGGAGTGCTCGTCGAGGCACTCCGAGACTACTCGATAGCACTGGCACCCGTAGACAAGTGTAGAGTACCTATGATGGTAGACTCCCTAAGGGCCTCGAGGCTGCTGAAAGGCTACCGTAACCTTCCAGCCAGGGACCTAGACGCACTGGCCAATGTCGTGGAGGCCATATCGAGGATACCAGCGGAGAACCCGGAGGTTGTAGAGGCCGAGGTAAACCCCCTACTAGTATATGATAGGGGGGTGGTCTCCGTCGATGCTAGGATTATACTTTCGCCAAGAGCTTAGCTGCGTCCATGTAGCCGGCCTTAAGGATTCTAACGTTCGACTCCGGGTCCCGTAGCCTATCCCTAACCGCCGCCTCTAGATCCTCTAGCTCCACCATGTCCTCAAACCCGTTAATGGCGGCGGCGAAGCCGAGCATGTACATGTTCGCCGCCCTCGGGTTGCCTAGTTCCACCGCCCGCTCTACGGCTGATACAGGGTAGACCCTAACCCCAGTCTCCTCTAGAGCCTTCAGCACCTCGCCTAGCCTTGGCACCTCTATGTCTGGGAGAGGTGGCGGAGTTATCCTCCTGTCGACGACTACTACCCCATCCCTCGCCATATACCCTATGTAGCGGAGTGCCTCGATTGCATCGAGGGCTAGCATAAGCCTTGCAGTCCCCTCCATTATAAGGGGTGCGTCGGCATCGCCGAGACGCACGTGAACTATGACGCTCCCACCCCTCTGGCTCAACCCGTGCGTCTCGGCGACCACGGCATCATATCCCCTTCTGAGGGCGGCCTCGGCCAGGACGGTAGCCATAGTGATTATACCCTGGCCTCCAACCCCGACCATGATGACGTCCACGGGCACGCCCCTTCACCTCGGCCTGGCGGTCCTCATAATCCTAAGCCACTCGCCGCTAGGCTCCTCCGTGGGTCTAAAGGCGTCGAACGGGCATATCTGGGCGCATTCGCCGCAGCCGGTGCAGAGGAGCGGGTCGACGGTTGCCTTCCTATTGTCGAGCGCCGATATGGCGGGGCAGTTGAACGCCTTATAGCAGAGCCCGCATCCCGTACACTTGTCTTCTACAACCTCGTAGACCGGCGGTCTAATCCTAGCCCTCCTAGCCTCGGCCAGGGCTACTAGTATACATGCTCCCCTGGCAACTACCATGGCGGGCTTCTTCTCCCTCTTAACATATTCTATGGCCTCGTAGAATACCTTCTCCTGCCCCTTAATGTCGAAGGCGTCTGTCACAGTAACGTATTCGATGCCGAGGGCCTTTGCGACCGCCTCGGGTCTAAGCTCTACAGTCTCCTCTCCACGCGCCGTGACACCCACGCCGGGGTGGGGCTGGTGGCCAGTCATGGCAGTCGTCCTATTGTCTAGCACTACTATCAGCATGGGCGCCTTGTTGTAGACGGCGTTAGCCAGGCCTGGAATGCCCGAGTGGAAGAAGGTCGAGTCGCCTATGATGGCTATCGGGAACTGGTCTTCAACCACGTGGCTCATGCCGTTGGCGAGGCCTATGCTGCCACCCATCTCGACGATAGTATCCTGCATACGGAATGGGGGGAGGATGCCCAGGCTGTAGCAGCCGATATCGCCGCTGTAAATGGGCCTTACCCTGGCCTTGCCTACAGCCCGGCGGAGAGCGTAGAACACCGCCCTATACGGGCATCCCGGACACAACACCGGCGGCCGAGGCGGAGGCTCCAGCCGGGGCCTGGGAGGCTCTGGGAGCCTATAGTCTACGCCGAGAGCGCTGGCTATGGCTGGCAGGACTTTTGAGAGGGTTAGCTCTCCGGTGAGCGGGATCGCCCTACTAGTCTTCCCTATGATCTTCACGAGTATCCGCTCGTCATAGAATACTGACTTCGACAGGGTTTCAACCACGGGCTCGCCTTCTTCGACGAAGACAATAGTGTCGCGGTCTGAGGCCTCCTCTACCAGGAGCCTGGCGGGTAGTGGGATTGGGGTGGAGATCTTCAATAGTCTAACCTTGTCGAGAGCGTCCAGGATTCTAAGGGATTCCCGTGCATACCTGTAGCCTAGCCCCACTCCCACTACAAGGATCCTTGCATCCTCGGGACCCTCCACCCTGTTGAGAGGGTGGTTTGAAAGCCTCTCGGCTATCTTCTCCCACCTTGAGATCAGCTCCTCTCTAAGCCTCCTAGCATTTGCTGGCACGAGAGCGGTACGCTCGGGCTCCTTCACGAACCTGCCCTTAGCCTTCAGCTTCTCAACGTCTATATCGCCCGCCTCCACTGGGACCCTAGTGTGTCCAACCCTGGTAGTGGTCCTTAGGATAACTGGATGGTTGAACTCCTCGCTAAGACGGAAGGCTTCGATTGCCGCGAGCTTAGCCTCCTGAGCCCCGGCCGGCTCCACCACTGGTATGTAAGCGTGTACTCCATACCAGC
>CAYRZG010000027.1:0-13522 GCA_964428695.1 uncultured Desulfurococcales archaeon | reverse complement strand
GATGGACCCCGCCTTCCAGGAGCTGCTAGCAAGGGCGCCCCCAGCGCTGGTAGTTTTGGATGAGGCCCACGCAGTCCACAGGTGGGGTGCCTCGTTTAGGCCCAGCTACCTCCACGCACTCCGCCTCCTCGCGGAACTGTACGCGGAGGAGGGGAGGCCCCACATCTCATTATACACGGCCACCGCTCCGCCACAGCTTGCCAGGGAGATACTCCTCAACGTCTCCGACAAGCAGCCGGTGGAGGCGCCACTAGACCTAGAGGAGCCCTCCAGGCCTCCGGTAGACGTGGACGCACCCCTAGTGCTCCGGGGTCCCGTGGTGAGGCCGGAGCTAACCCTAGACGCGGTCCCGGCGCCGGACGGGGCTGAGAGGTCGAGGGAGGCGGCCCGGCTCGTAGTCGAGCTGTCCGAGTGGGCCTCCACTGTGTCGGAGCCCTGGATAGGCATAGTCTACACGGGCTACGTTAGAAGCCAAGAGGAGTGGGCGAACGCCGACTGGCTGGCAGACGCGATAAGAGAGGAGGCTGGAGTGGAGACGATCAGCTACCACGGCCAGCTCCCGGCGGGGGAGAGGAGGCGGCGGGAAGACCTGGTATACGAGGCCAGCAGGACAGGCGCCGGCACTAGAGTGGTGGTTGCCACGAAGGCGTTCGGCATGGGGGTTGACATTCCAAACGTGAGGTGGATACTACACTACACCCTACCCTCAAGCATCGAAGACTACTACCAGGAGGTCGGCAGGGCAGGGCGAGACGGGAAGCCAGCCCGAGGGGTGGCATTGTACTCTAGGAGCGACCTGGACAGGATCCTAAGGCTCGCCAGGAAGTCCCGCCTAAAGCCGAGCAGTGTTGTGCGAGTATACAACACGTTCCAGACCCTCTACGAGAAGCTTAGGGAGGCTACCGGGGGCCCACAGCAGATAGTGGTCCCCCTAGCCCTCCTAGGCCCCGACGGCCTCCGAGTCCTAGAGGCTGCGGCGAGGCTGGGCCTCCTAGACTACTGGGTTGTGAGGGCGGGCCTCGCCGCCTACAGGTTCCCGCGGGGGGTGGAGCCGAGCGACCACCTGCCATGGTACATGGAGGTGGCGCCCGGCACGGTCGTGGGGCCAGAGTCTAGGCTTGAAGGCGTGGCCGAGCAGGTCAGCCTAGCATACTACAAGTGCGGGGGGCCGCTCGAATGGCACCTGCCGCTAGCAGTCGAGGCTGGAGGCCGCAGGGTCGAAGCGGGACCCTGCAGTGGGGAGACCCTATACAAGCCCTCCAAGGAGCCCGTGGCCATAGTATCGTGGCCCGAGGGGCGGCCGGCGGGGCCGTTGAAGATACCCTCCCACGACCAGTTCTACATGCTGCAGAGGCTGATGCACGAGGAGGAGGAGAGGGCCGTCGAGGTTGCAGAGATGCTAGAGGAGGCGGCCGCCGCGAGGAGCAGGGGAGGCCCCCTGGAGGCCCACAGGGTGATAGTATCCAGGCTTGAAGCCTACTTCTCCAGGCCCCCGCTAGAGCCCGGGGACCCCCCACCAGTCGGGGGGTCCCACGTCTCATGCCCCAGGCTAGGAGACTGTGTGGAGAGGGTTGTAGACTCTCTAGTAGCGGCGGTCGACTGGCTCGGCCCCCAGGCTGTCACCCTGGCAGTGCAGGAGGAGGACGCCGCCCAGTCGATCCTCCTAGGATACTCTAGGCTGGCGGGCAGGCCTTTCACAGGCCGCTGGAGGGGTGCGTACCGTGCAGTGGTGGCAGCGTCGCGGAGGGGCGCCGACATACTCGACTACGGGTTCATAGTAGCCCTCGTGAGGGCGTCTCCGAAGCCAAGCGTGCTAATAGAGAGGCTCGCAGGCTACCCGTATGCTGTCGTATACTCCTACCACGCGGTCTAGCAGCCCTCGCGCTCGAGCCTGTCCAGCAGGCTCCCGAGCCCCGAGACTAGAGTGTCGCAGACCTTCTCGGCCTCCTCTTCGAACCCCGCCCTCCGGAGAGCCTTAGCACCCTGCACTAGGAAGAAGTCTATCATCTCAACCTTAGCCTTGGCCTTCTCTACTAGCAGCTCGCTAAGCCTCCTCCAGCCCGCCGTGGATAGCCTGTAGACTATCTTACGCCCGCCGCGGACCCTCGAATGGTCTACGCGCTCCACCTCTATGAGCCCCTCGTTGCGGAGCTGCTCGAGGAGGGGGTAGAGGGTCCCGGCGGCGGGCCTCCACTTCCCCCGGGTTATACGCTCTATCTCCTTGATAATCTCATAGCCGTGTTTGGGGCCGTCGGCCAGTATGCGTAGCACTAGGCTCCTCAGGGTATCCTTGTATATGGTGTAGCTCTTCTCCTTCTGGAGGGGCTCGCTACTGGCCAAAGGCTCCACAGCACCCGGAGAAGGAGGCAGGGGTGGATGGATATATACGTTTAGCACTAGTAGCCGTTTTCACTTGGACTCTGCCTTGACCTCGCGCACCTCTCCGGTGTCGACGAAGACTATTTTCGGACACTTCACCTTCGAGAGCAGCTCGTCGAGCTTGTCCTTGGAGACCTTTATAGTGTAGAGGACCCTCCTAGTCCTAGCCTTCACCTTGACAATGTCGCTCTTCTTAACCTGCTTGACCCTGCACTCGCTAGCCCTCTCGGTCACCTTTATGAACTCCTCGACACTCTTCAGCTCCACGGGCATGTCCTACACCCTCCAAGGGCGGGGGTGGCCGGGGGGCCTTTAACCTCTCCGCTCCAAGCCCGCCGGCACGCCGACCCGGGGCTCTACGCCGAGGTCTAGGAGTATGCGGAGCGCCGCGTTGAACCCGGGGACCCCGCTCACCTCGCCCCCGGGGTAGCTGCTCGCACTGCCATGGTATAGGCCTGGTATGCTGGTCCTGTAGTCGCCCCAGCCGGGGAGCGGGCGGGAGTCGTAGAGGTAGGGGTCGACCATGGGGACATGGTCGGGGTGGCCTGTTGAGTTAGCGCAGCACGCCTCCTGCTCACGCCTGCCTCGAACCCAGTATGCTGTGACATCCTCCTCCCCGACTCCTGGCGGGAGGACGTCGAAGGGGTCCCGGGCCATGCCGCTGAACCTTACGAGGTGGTAGCGTCTCCTCTCCCCGTTGAGCGTGGGGTAGGTGTACTCGCCCCCACCCCTCCCATGCCAGTATACTATGATCGGGACCCCACTCCACCCGTCCTCTAACGGTGGACGGGGAGGCTTCGAGACAACATAGTCTATCCTGGTGACCATGCTCCTCCTCGACTTCATCCGCTCCAGCCACCTGGCCTCCCACTCTGGGAGGAGGCCGTCCACGCCAATGCTAGCCAGGGTGTAGATTGGAGGCGTGTATAGGACTGCCCTAGCGTAGACCCGGGAGCCTGACGCCTCCACCCCTCTAACCCTTCCGGCCTCCACGAGTAGCCTGGAGACCCGGCAGCCGAGCCTAACGTCGGCTCCTGCCTCAACGGCGAGCCTGGCCAGCCTCTCGGCGACCTGGGCCATGCCGCCGACGGGCTGGTCCCATACGCCCCTGGACTGGTAGAACCATGCTAGGCTGAAGGCGTTGGCTGACAGCATGCTCGGGTAGATTAGTGTGTCCCAGGCCCAGGAGGGTAGGTATTCGCCTAGGAGCGTTGACGTCTGCTTCTCCGCCACCTCCCCTACCCCGCAGCCGTCTAGCTCCGAGGCTACCAGGTCGCGGGGCGGCGCCCTGGCCGTGTAGAGGAGCCCCCTGCTCTCGAGGCACCTCATGAACTTCTCGAGAACGTCTAGCAGGTGGGGGAGGCCTTCGAGGCCCGCCTCCCGGGCTTCAGCTTCCAGCCTCCGGGGGTCCCGCCACCACCTGAGCCAAACCTCACCCCTCTCGTCTAGCACAACCCAGCTAGGGTCGGGCTTGTGGAGGTCTAGTTTTAGGCGGAGCTCCCGGGCTAGGCTTGCAGGCATTAGGCCGAGGGCGTAGGCGAAGACGCTGTCGGGTAGGCCGGCCTCGAGACCCCCTGCTAGGCCGCCAGGCCACGGGTTCTTCTCGCAAACCAGCACCCGGGCGCCATGCCTGGCCAGGAGGGTGGCGGCCACGAGCCCGTTATGCCCCCCGCCCACGACAACCACGTCATAGTCTGCCAACCTTCCCATCCCCGCATCCACAGCCTGGGGCGAGGGGGATCTTCTCTATCCCCCCGTCGGCGGCGTCGACCACGTAGAGGGTCCCGGCCTCGACTGGGAGGCCGGCGAGAAACCTTACCGCCAGGGTTGCTTCGAGGCTCGCGACCACGCCGACAGCCGGGCCTGCAACCTGGACACATCTGCCCCTGCCACCCCGGGGCGCTATGCATGAGAGGCACGCCGTCTCGCCCGGGATGGTGAAGAGAACCTGCCCGTAGAACCTCTCGACGGCCCCGTGGACTAGCGGGGTCCCCGTCTCCCGCGCGTACTCGTCTAACACGAGCCTGGCCTCCCAGTTGTCTAGAGCGTCTACTATAAGGTCGACGCCGCCGAGTATGCGGTGCACGTTGTCGGGCGTTAGCCTCTCCTGCACGGGCACCACTTCCACGCAGGAGTTGAACTCCCTCACCCTTCTAGCGGCTATGACTGCCTTGGGCAGCCCGACGCTAGCCTCGTCGTATAGGAGCTGCCTGTTGAGGTTGTGTGGTTCGACCACGTCTCCGTCAACTAGTATCAGGCGGCCCACGCCAGCGCCTGCAAGGTAGAGGCTCACCACGCCGCCGAGGCCGCCGAGGCCTACGACGGCGACGGTTGAGGATTCCAGCATCTCCTGGCCGTCAAGCCCCCATAGGCCCAGCTGGCGCCTATACCGCTCCAAGCCAAACCCGCAGTCGGACAAGTGGACACCCGAGCCTCGAGTATGCGGGAGACTCTAATAGGCGGCCCTCAATGCGCCCCCAACAACCCTCGCGACCAGACTCTCGTCTAGCACCCCGAGGGGGCAGAAAACGCTCGCAACGCCACCCCTACCGTAGACTCGAGCCCTCCACCCGAACACTGGGTGGACCACTCCATATTCTAGGCGCCCACGCCAGCTGCGGGGCCTACAGGGTAGAGTGTGGAGCCCGGGACCCCCACCCCTCCCCCTAACGTACACGGGCGACCTGGCGGCGACAGCCCACATTCCAAGCAGGCCACCCCAGAAGTGGACGTCGACCCCTCCCTCGAGGCGAAGGGCTGCGTAGACGCCCCGTCTATCGAAGGAGACGAGTCCCTTGGCGACCTGGACTCTCCCGACAGCCCGGCTGAGGCCCCGGCACACGCTCCTAACGAGGGACCTGCTAGACTCCCTCCCGGCAATACTACCTATGACGAGGCCGGAGGCGAGCGAGGCGACTCCAACATAGAACCAGGGGCCGACTCCCCCCAGGGCTAGGAGGGCTCCTCCCACCACTGCGGGGAGCCACTCGAACAGCTCGACGAACACGGTATGGCCTCTCTGGACTCGAACCCTACCAGTGAGCTCGCCGCAATCCACCAGCCCACCCCCACCCATGCTATACGGTCTAGACTGGGAAAACCCTGTGATAAGTATTGAAACACCTGATAGGATGCGGCTAGACGATAGACTTCAGTGCTTTGATGAACTCTTCCACTTCGCCCATAGTGTTGTAGACGTAGGTGCTGGCCCTAACACTCCCCATATTATAGCCCAGGGCCTCGTGGAGGGGCTGTGCGCAGTGCATTCCAGCCCTAACCGCCACTCCACGCCTCGCCAGGAGATGGGCTACAAGGTCTGGCGCGATACCCCTTATGGTGAATGAGACTATGCCCAGCCTACCCTCACTGGGGCCCAGTACTCTAGCCCCCTCAATAGTCTCGAGACCCTCAACTATCGCCTCAGCCAGACGGATGTCGTGGTCCATGACATTCTCCATGCCAAGCCCCTCGAGCAGGCCGACGGCCTCGGCTAGGCCCACGGCCTCGGCTATGGGCGGGGTCCCCGCCTCGAACCTCCAGGGCGGCTCCTCCCACTCTGGGCTTGGCAGGCCGTCGCGGAGCCTAACCGAGGCAACCGTGCCCCCGCCGGGCTGGTCGGGCTCTAGCCGTTCCGCGAGCCTCCTATTAATGTAGAGCACGCCAACGCCGGTGGGTCCGAGCATCTTGTGGCCGCTGAAGGCGAGCATGTCTGCTAGGCCGGCTTCCACAGGCATGTGTGGAACGCTCTGCGCGGCGTCTACGAGTAAGATTACCCCATGCCTCCTTGCGAGCCTCGAGATACGCTGCAACGGTGCCACGGCACCGGTAACGTTGGAAACGTGACCCACGGCTAGGAGGCAGGCCTCGGGGAGTAGGTCGTCCAGCCTACCCCAATCCGGGGTCCCCTCCCCCGTTAGGGGGAGTAGGGTTAGCCTAGCCCTGGCAAGACCCGCCACCCTGGCCGCGGCTAGCAGGAGGCTATGGTGAGCGTCGAGGGGCACAATGACACGGCAGTCCTCCCGTATGATATCGTTAACATAGGCTAGCATGAAGGCCCTCCACAGGCCCGCCGTGGCCCCAGAGGTGAACACCACCTCCCTCCAGCTAGCCCCGATGAAGCCCGCCACACTCTCACGCGCCTTTTCGTACCTCTCGCTGGCCTCGACAGCCCAACGATAGGAGCCACGGTGAACGTTGGAGTAGCCGTATAGTAGGAAGCGCGACATCGCCTCTACTACCTGGACCGGCTTGAGGGTGGAGGCGGCGCTGTCCAGGTATACTAGCCCCTGCCGGAGCTGGGGGAACCAGTCTCTGACAGAGGAGTCTATCACTGCGCCTTCACCGCCACTATCCTGTAGACTATGCCGTCGGACTCGTACTCGGAGATTCGGAGCCCCTCGGATTCGAGTATACTCCTAACCTTCTCAGAGGGGTAGAGGAGCTCCTCTCCCTCGACTACAAGCCTGTCGCCAGGCTTCATGGAGAGTATACTGTTTACTAGCACGGCTGTAGGCTTCCTCCTACAGCTCTCCCAAGCCTCCGCCGTGAGGCTGACACGGTACTCCATGCTACCACCGAAACAAATATACGAATTGGGGACGTATAAGCTTAGTATATACATAGTGGTACGTGTATGAGCGGCGCCCGCCTATTAGAGGTGAGGGAGAGGGGAGGCCTCTACGACGCCAAGGTGATAGTGGAGCTCGGGGGGCGTACTCTCGTAGTCACAGTCTCGAGGCTCGTTAGGAAGCCGGTAGGGGTCAGGGTGGACGAGGAGGACGGCAGGAAGGTAATACACTTCGTAGACGAGAAGGGGGAGGTTTTCGCCTGCACCCTAGCACTAGAATCCGGATAGGCGGATTGCCGATCAACCCATTATTAACCAAGCCGGGGCCCGGAATGCTAAGCGAGTGGTGGGTATGAGGGCAGCAGCCCTAATACTCCTAGCCCTAGTCGCCCTATCGATCCTCCCCGCCATGCCGGCGGCCTCCCAGGAGCCTGCCGAGTATGCTGTAACTCTACGCCTCGGCAGCGCCCCCTACGAGTTCCAGGGTGCGGGCTCGTATAGGGGTGCTGGCTACTCGAGCCTTGGAGGCAGTGCTGTAGCGTGGCTAGTAGTCTCCAACCCGGCGTATGGCGAGGGAGACCTTTACCTCGGCCTCTACGAGGGCTACGGGATACTAGCTTGGAGGGTGGCCTCCAAGTATGTTAAGCAGGTGAGCCTCCCAGCGGGCGGCGAGGGGGTTGCGGCTGTAGCATACTCCCTTTACGGTGGCTCCACTAGGCTAGACGTCTACCTGGCGGTAGCGGGCGTCGACGGGTATAAGACGTGCCAGATAGCCGCTACCGACGACTATGAGGAGTACCCCGCTGTCGGCGCTGCTGGCGGCTACCTTGCAGTATTCTTCTACAATAGCAGCGACCGAGACTACTACCTGACAATAGTCGACCCTGGCAATTGTAGCATTGTAGACTCGTGGAGGGTGTGGGACGGCAGCATATACTACAGGTACGCCTCGCAGGTATCCTCCGGCTCGGGAGGAGGCTTAGCAGCGTTCGCCGCGAGGGACGAGGGTAACGGCTACGACATAATAGTCGTTGTAACCAACGGTTCCAGCTATGTTGCGGTCAACGCTACCGGCCTCGCCGGGGACGAGGTGCTCGGCGCCTCGATAGGCTACTCGCAGGCCTCTGGAATGTTCGCAGTGCCCTTCACCCTAAACGGGACCCTCTACGTGGCCTGGGTCGCCCCCAACGGCACTGTGGAGGTTGACAGCCTAAACGTTACAGTAGACCAGCCAGCCTGGGCTGCGAGCTACGGGGACGGAGTACTAATAGCCGCCCTGTCCGGCTCCGAGATTCTAGTGTTCGAATCCAACGGTCCCGGCAACTATAGTAGCGAGGGCCTCCCCGCTCCCGGGGCCGACTTGCTCTCCGTGGCATCCTCTGGCACCACAGCTGCACTGGTGTTCCACAATGCCAGCGGCGTGTACCTCTACAAGCTGTCCGGGGAGGGTGTAGCGGGACCCTACAAGGCTGGCGCCGGAGCCCTGCTGGGAGCCGCCGCCTCCAAGGGATCCGTGCTGGCGGGATACACGCTAGACGTCGGAATAACTACGGCTAGAGCGTTCTCGATAACCTCCGGGGTCCCGGAGGGTAGGAGTGTCCTCTACCTGCTACCCGAGGAGTCTAAGAGCCTAATGAGCAAGGGTAACCCGCTGGGCCTCCTAGGACTAATAGCCAGGGCCAACACCAGCATACACGCGGCCCTAGCCTTCTTCGAGAACATGACTCTAGCCCAGGCTCTGGTGGAGGCCTACAAGCGTGGTGTCGACGTGCAGGTTGTGACTGATGACGACAGCCTAGAGTATGGGGCCGTGCAGTACATGATATCCGAGGGCATACCAGTCTACACCGACGCACAGTGGGAGAACGAGACCGGATACAGTCACACGATGCACGAGAAGTTCATAGTGATAGACGGTAGGATCGTCGTTATAGGGACCGCTAACCCGACAACAACAGGCCTAGGCTACAACTATGAGAACATTCTAGTCTTCGAAAACGCCACGCTACTAGCCCTGGCGCTAGAGGCTGAGTTCCAGGACCTGGCCCAGGGCAACTACGGCACGTGGGATGAGAGGGACGTGATAGCGTCACAGGCCCTGCTCGACCCTGAGGCCGGCCTGCTGGTTGCGACGGTATTCCAGGGTCCCGAGCACAGGCACGACTGGGAGATAGAGGCCCTGGTAAGAGGGGCCACTACCAGCATAGACATGGCCGAGTACATCTTCACCACAAGCTGGACGATAAGATACCTGCGCCAGGCTATACTAGACGCCGTAGACAGGGGTGTGACTGTAACGGCGGTGTTCGACAGCCTCATGAACCTCGACACTCCGGGCAGGTTCGCCTACGAGCTAGTCCAGGCCGGGGTAGAGCCGGCGTTCAACCACGATGCTAGGAAGATGCACGCCAAGACAATGGTGTTCGACGGGCAGGTATTGCAGACGGGCTCCTACAACCCGACGGGCTCGGCCACGAGATACAACGACGAGGTCACAGTGATAGTAGACAATAGCGTGCTCGCCGGGAAGGCGAGCGGCTGGATTAGGGGACACTATGCCGAGTGGCACAAGACGGCGTGGAAGGTGGACTATCACCCGCTAATCTCCTCGGTCGGCATAGTCGGCCCACAGTACATTGCAGTATACAACCCGACAGGGGAGATGCTGAACCTCTCCCAGTACCTGGTCGGGGACGCTGAGACCCTCTTCCCGAGCGACGACGAGGGGCTCTACAGGTTCCCCGAGGGGGCGGTCCTGGAGCCGGGAGGACAGGTGATAGTAGCCTATAACGCCAGCGAGTTCGAAGCCTACTATGGCTTCAAGCCAGACTATGAGATAGTGGACAGCGACCCCGCCGTACCCCAGGTTACACTATACCTGCCGGGCAGGTTCGGCGGCAACTTCACCCTAGACCCAGCCGGCGACGAGGCGGTGCTTGCAATGATAAGCCCATACGACCCCGAGTTCCTCTACATGGTAGACATGGTGGCCTACGGCAACTCCACGGCCCTCCCCGTAGAGAAGCCCGCAACACCGGAGGCGCCCTACAAGGTGCTGGCAAGGCTAGTACCCTACGATAGCCTAGACTACACAGAGTCCTTCAAGCCTACAATATCGGTGCCGGTAAGCCTCTACTCCCAGGCTGGGACCGGGACCCTCGAAGTCTCCGCGGGGAAGGCCAGCGTAGTCTACAAGTCAAACACAAACTCGATAGTCATGGTAGCCCTGCTAGGCTACAAGGTTGGAGCCTCCAACTTCACGGCGGTAGTAGACGTTTACTCCAACACAACCGGCAATGCAACCCTAATAGTGAAGGCGCCATTCCCAGTTAAACCGTCAACACTACACGCCTACGCCCTACTACCAGGCAGTGGATGGGTAGAGGTGCCAGCCATACTCCAAGGCCACAGGCCCATAATAGTAAACCTCACAGGCGTGCCCCTAAACGGGACCCCGGTAAACGTTACAGCCTCAGCCGCCGTGGTAGGAGGAGCCCTAGACGCTACAGGTAGTGTCTCGACAACACCACTCCTAGCGGTAGCCGCAATAGTCATAGTACTGGCGGTCCTCACCCTAAAGCGTGAGAGGAGGTAGACGGTTATCACCCCCACCCCTTCTTTCCCTCCCCCGGGTGTAGCGTTTAGTGTCGGGCCTCCTCCGGGTCGCAATTGTACAGGTTAGAGTCCCCGACCCCACTAGGCCCTGGGTGGGAGCTGAGGAGAAGGCTACACGCCTGCTAGGAGAGCTGGCCAGGGTCGAACCAGACCTGACTGTATTCCCAGAGTACTTCCCCTTCCGCATGGAGGAGTGGGTCTCCAACCTTGCAGTTGAGCTTAGCGCCTACCTGATAGCTGGCGTCGCCAGGAGGGTTGGGGGGACCCTGGTCAACACGGCCACGCTCTACTCTCCGGGAGGGGAGCCTGTAGCATGGCAGGGGAAGCGGTATGTTGGGAGGCTGGAAGCCCGCCTATGGGGCTTCACAGGCTGGCATGGCCCCCTGCAGGTCTGGGATATTGGCAGGGCCCGCCTGGGCGTGGCCGTTTGCGCGGACTTTTGGAGCACCCAGGACGTCGCCCTAGAACTATTCCTTGGAGGAGCAGACCTCCTAGTCAATCCTGCCTACATGTTCAGCCTAGACCGCCACTGGCAGGAGGCTGGACGGGTTAGAGCATTAGAGTACTACGCTCCAGTAGTAGGCGTGAGCCTCGCCGCTTCGAGGCTAGAGACTAAACGGTTCACCTTCACCGGTGGCGGGGGAAGCTACATCATAGTCCCCCCGGCCTCCCCGGAGGACTACGAGGAGTGGTGGTCCACTGGCGCGAGGGACGTTGACTCCTGGGTTAGAGTCCGCCTAGGCCCCGGTGAGGCGGTCGCCTACTACGACATAGACGTGGCCGGAGTCTCGAGGGAGAGGAGGGAGTGGTGGAAGGCTATGAGGGGCATGAGCCTGGAAGAGTGGCTCTCCAACCTCCAACGCCACCATAGGCGTGCCGTGCTGGTGAGAGTATAGGCCGCCGCCCCCTCACCGTGTATATTCTGGGAAGCATGGGGTGGGACTCGGGTGGGATTCTGGTAGAGGTTAGAATCCTATCCCCCACAGCAATACTAGGCTACGGGTTCCCAAGAGAGAGCCTCGAGGCGGGGATACGCCTGGAGCCAGATGCTATAGGGGTTGACGCGGGCTCGACGGACCCGGGACCCTACTATCTAGGCGAGGGCGTCCCCCTAGTACCCGACAGGGCGGTGGAGAGGGATCTTAGGCTTCTAATGGAGGCTTCCAGGAAGAGTGGGGCTCCACTCATAATCGGCTCGGCTGGTGGAGCCGGGTCGAGGGTCCACGTTGACAGGACCCTGGCCATAGCCGGCAGGGTTGCCGAGAGGATGGGCTGGAAGCCTAGGGTCGCTGTAGTCTACACTGATGTTAGCGTAGACCTCCTAGCCTCCATGCTGGAGGAGGGGCTCGTGGCTGTGCCAGCCGACCCTTGGGCGCCCAGCCTCACACCAGAGAGGTTGAAGGAGAGTGTGAGAGTGGTGGCGCAGGCCGGGGTCGAGGTGGTTGAAAGGCTGTTTAGAGAAGGCTACGATATGATAATAGCTGGGAGGATCGTGGACGTGGCCCCCTTCGCCGGCCCGGCCTGGGCCATGGGCGTTGACAAGGGGCTGGCAGTCCACATGGGGAAGATCCTCGAGTGTGGGGCTATAGCGGCGGATCCGGGGAGTGGGAGCGACTCAATGATGGGTATAGCCAGGAGGGGCGAGTTCGAGGTCTTCCCCCTGAATCCTGCCAGGAGGGCTACGAGGCTCAGCGTGGCCGAGCATGCACTCTACGAGAGGAGGGACCCGTACCGCGAGCGGGTCCCGGGAGGCTACGCCGACCTCTCCAACGCCGTCTACGAGGAGGTTGACGGCCGCGTCATAGTGAGGGGGACCCGGTGGGTTGAGGTGGAGAGGATGGTTAAGCTGGAGGGGGCTAGGAGGGCTGGCTACAGGGTGATAGTGGCAGCGGGCGCCAGGGACCCGGACTTCATCTCAAGGATAGACGCGCTCTTCGAGGAGGCCGTGGCCGAGGCTAGGAGGCACCTGGGAGTATGGTTCGAAGCCTACCTCAGGGTGTATGGGCGCGACGGCGTCATGGGGTCCAGGGAGCCCCGACCACAGCCTGGCAGGGAGGTTGGCCTCCTCATAGAGGTAGTGGCGCCCGACAGGCAAACGGCAGAGGCGGCGGCAGCCCAGGTTAGGAGTAGGCTCCTGCACGCAGGCTGGCCTGGCCGGAGGACGACGGCGGGGAACCTGGCGTTCCCGCTGAGCCCTAGCGACATACCGGTAGGGTGGGCGTACGAGTGGAGCGTCTGGCACCTCATACCAGAGGGGGACCCATTCCAACACGCAACTGTAGAGGAGGTGAAGCTAGGTGCCTAGACTAGCCGAGGCGGCTAGGATAGTTAGGAGTAAGAACGCGGGACCCTACACTATAACCATAGACGTGATATTCGATAGCCTGGAATGCTTTGAGAAGGCCGTTGAAAGACTAACCCCCGAGCTTATCGCAGTCCTCTACAAGGTAGACGCTTCACAGGTGGAAATCATACCTTACAAGCCAGCCCTCGCAGTCAAGATAAACATTCCACGCGAGGTACCCGCAGGCCACCCGGGAGACAGGGACGTCTACGGTGCACAACAACATGCACCCCTCCTCGAGGCGGAGGTCGACCTTGAATGCATGTAGAGGCGTGGGTGGCAGAGGCGGCCCTGGAAGCCTACCAGGCCCCACCCAGCAGGGCCGCAAGGATAGCGCTAGCCGACACTCACTATAACGGTAGCATCCTCGGCACCATACGTGAGCAGGCTCGCAGCCTCCGTCGCCAGCAGGCTGGCCAGGGCCCCCGGGCCTAGCCTAGTGCTGGGCCTATGGAAGAGGACCGGCACCCTGGAGGCGGCGGCAGCCAACGGGTTCCTAGCCCACAGCATAGAGTATGACGACTGGCTAGCCTACGGCCTCGTCCACGCAGGCTCGGCGGTTGTACCAGCCATACTAGCCCTGGCCCCCGAGGCTACGGTGGAGGAGGCCTCAAGGC
>CAYRZG010000026.1:0-13760 GCA_964428695.1 uncultured Desulfurococcales archaeon | reverse complement strand
CCCTGTCACGCCACCGTTTGAAATGCCTCACAACATCGGTCTCAGCAGCCTCGCTGGCAGTTCGACGCTCGGAGTCTATCACTATGAGGGTTTTCCAGTCCTCGTGGCGGAGGAAGTAGCCCATGATCTTCCTGTAAAGCGCCTGGTTACATTTCTTCGAGGGCATCCTTCTAACAGGCAGGCGCCTTGCACTGCCCGGTAGTATGCCATTGGCCGCAAGCTTGTCCAGCAAGATCCTATGGAATACCACACCATAAGTATCTTCGACAAACATCATTGTCTTCAACATTAATCACCAAGCTTAGTATGTTTCCCCATACAATATATAGTCGCTTAGCGCGATTCCCTCCTCGATAAGCTTCTGCCTCAGCTCCTCCACATCCCGGATACGCTCAACTATCGTGCCCTTCTCTGGGTCCCTCCTCACAATCAACACGCGCTCTGGCTCGACAAGGTCAACGACCACAGGCGAGTGCGTGGCAACCAAGACTGGAACGCCTAGATTGTTAAACTCGTCTATAACATATTCTAACAGCCTAGCGTGCATGCTATTCTCTATCTCGTCGACGAGGAGAATGCTCGGCTCAAGATCAGCCGCCAACATGAGTGCAACAAGCTTCACAAGCCCATCCGGAAGACATGGAGGAGGAAGCTCGACCCCATTCTCCTCGCCGACTACCACAACCCTGCCAAACCGGGTTTCAACTCGAAGAGATATGGCAGGAAACAGCCGCCTAAGGGCACGCTCAACACGTTCGGGAAACCTACCCAACCTGCCCTGCAGAGATAACAACACCTCGGCAAGATTCCTGGCACGCTCATCGAGCTTATCACTACCAGTGAATCGGGCTGGCTCACCAATAGCTCCAATATCCGGGTGGCGGACCATTATCACCTTGGATAGAACGTCTGGAATGAGAAACTTAATGATACTTGTCGGACTCATATTTCTACTGAGAAATCTAACGAGTGCTCCTCCTTTAAGTAGTAGACCTCTAGGCCTACTAATTCTTGTAAATCCTACTATGAAAGGTATAGTAATAAAGGTACCAGATAATAGAAGCTCTTCTACTCCGATATAGTAGTCGCGCTCTACTCTACTTTTCCCTCTTACAGCTAAGGGTTGTCGTGTTAACAGCATCGGACTAGGTAGAGATTCCTCTAATTCGAAGACAAATCTGACCTCTTCGCCAACTACTTTAGCCTTTTCAATTATTTTACTAAGTTGTTTTTCAAGATACACATGTAACCGAGAGGATTTAAATATTTCCTTCATTTTCCTAAACGCTTCAATGCTAGTTGTCATCTCAATCCTATTCATTTGTATCTCTAGGCGCGTGTAGTAGCGTTCATTGCCGATTCTCAGGTGGTATCTAACGGGTTCTAGGGTGTCAGATACTTTGTCGTAGGCCATCTCAAAGCTGAACGTTATATCGATGCTAGCCCATCCGTCTGTGGCTTTGTCATCAGGCTTCCAGTAGTAGGTGAGTTCGAGGCCTAGCATAATAGTCTGCGCCGGATCCCTACCGTAGATGATGTCGAGGGGCGACCAGTAGGTTGGGGCGTGCGGCCTGTAGGGTATTCTCTCAGCGGCGTCTACAAGGGCTTTGCGCATGAACGCTATTGCTTCTAGGATATTTGTCTTACCAGAAGCGTTGCCTCCTACTAGCACGTTTACGCCTGGGTATAGATCGAGGGTAACATTCTTTATACTCTTGAAGTTCCTTATGTGAATTCTCTTTACTAGCAGCCTTGCATGAGAGTTGCGGGTTGGCCTCCAGACCACGAGTGTGGGGCACCCCCATAACTCTTTGTGGCTGGGAGGTCTAAGAAGTATTATTTACTAGTAGTAGGGGTTGACTCCAAGCGTTTCAATGTGGATCCGGCTTCCTGCGAATATGATTGTATGGTTCGAGGAGGGTTGTGAACGCGCCAGACGGAGCCCCGCATCATTCCATGCCGCGGTTACGCGGCCGTCTGCGGGGGGAGGTCCCCGTGTAGACTTGTCTAGCTGGAGGGGTCATATCTTGCTATCGCCCTGTATGCGGCTGCTGCCGGAGCAGCTGCTACGGCGGCTAGTGTGAACGCTATCATTGCCCGGTCTATGTAGGCGTGGTATTCTCTGAACTCCAGGCTTGGCGGGGTCCCGGGCTTGGCCGTCCATGAGGCTTGTAGCGGCTTGCCTGTAGCTTCCAAGGTGGCTACTGTGGGCTTGGGAGCCGTGGAGGTGGCGGGGCGTAGGGGGTCTGGCTCGGCCTTCTTCACATAGTATATTGTCTCGGGCCAGGGGACCATTGCGGGCTCGCAGCCGTCTACTACGGCCAGTAGCATCTCCTTTCCGTTGGGGGCGAAGAGTATGCCGGAGAACCATAGGGTCCCGTTACCTCCGCCGGCGGCTGTGAAGGCGAAGGGCAGGGTTGCGGCTGCCTCTAGGCTGTAGGCCCTCCCACCCGGGGTGGTGCATGCTACCCTGCCCCAGCCTGCTGGCGGCCTAACGTAGGCCTGCACGGTTCCATGGTCCAGTGTTGCCGCCTCCACCCTGGTCGACCCGTTGCCATCGTCCACGCTTAGCCCGGGACCCCCTAGCCTGGGCGCGACTACAATCCTACCCCCGCCATCTAGGGCGACCAGGCGGCCGCCGTCGTAGACTCCCACAACCCTGAAGCCGTCGTAGTGTAGCATCTCCGCCCCACCGCCCGGGCGGAGGACTAGTAGTCCATCACCGACCGCGGCGTAAACTGTGCCGTTTCCATCGACTGCAAGACCGTAGAGGCGGTCCAAGCTATACTCCCACGCCAGGCCGCCCCTGTAGACTATGAGGGTGCTCCTAGCCTCCCCCGAGAAGCCAACAGCCAGGGTCCCGCCGCCGCAGGAGGCTAGAGCCCTGGGGGCTATCCAGGAGGCCCTATAGAAGCGTGCAACACCCCCATCAAGGAATAGGGCCCCGCCATCCGGGGCTGCGAGGGCTACAGCGGCCGAGCCCCCAGTAGAGCAGGCGGCCAGAGGCTTACCTCTAACCTCCAAGCTCCACGAGCCAGGAGAATATACCAGGTAGCCTCCCCCCGCATAATGCCAGGCGACAACACGCCCCCCACCATAGTAGAGTATGCCGCCGTCGGCGGACTCGAGGGGAGCGGTCAACGCGACGTCGCCGGGAGGCCTAACAGCCTGGAGGCCGAACCCCACCCAGGCGGCGTAGAAGAATAGGACCAGGGCCAAGACGATACTATTCCTCGAGGGCATCCAACACCACCCTAACACCCCTGCTGGCGTCCGCCCATACGGCCCTACCAGAGCCTACCGCGAGCAGGCCCCTCCTCCACGTTAGGCTCGCAAGCCTACCCTCGTAGACGCTCACGCCCCCCTCCTCCACCAGGCGGCCTCGGAGGAGGCGTACACAGTAAAATGCCGCCCCCCTCCATAGGGGTAGCCTCTCAACACTATACTCTACGAGCCTCACCGCGTAGAACCTGTCGACAGCATAGTTGTAGCATAGGACCGCGTCTCCTGGGCCGCGGCAGGTGTAGCTGCTCCTCCTCGGCCAGTATACCGGGGGCTCCCTGCAGTAGGCGCACATCTCGGCGAGCCTGGAGGCCCTCCTAGACCCCCAGAGGAGGGTGGCCGCGGCCCCCGCCAGAGTTGAGGCGGCGGAGGCGGCTGCGGAGGCCAGCCCGGCTGTGCCGGGGAGTAGCGTGGTCGACAGGTATACCCCCGCCAGCCCCGCCGCGAGTATCGCCGACGTCCAGCCTGCGGCCTGTATTCTGGCTGGCCTCCCGCAGTCCAAGCCCAGGGCACCACCTAGAGTAGGGCGGGGGCTAGGAGGGCTATGAGCGGTATGGTGGCGAGGTCTACCACGGCCGTGAGTATGGGTATGACCGTGTTGTCCGGGTCGAGGCCAAGCCTGTGGCTGGCGAAGGCTATCATTGAAGCCAGGGCCGAGTAGAGGACTATCAGTATGAGGCCTCCTAGGAAGACGATTCTAAAAGCCGCCTCTAAGGGGAGGCTGAGCCCAGCCACCGGGGCGGTTGCAGAGGCTATCGCAGCCAACACTGCCATGGCCGGGGCTGAGCCGGCCAGGGTCTCGAGCGTCTTAGCGGGCAACACTCTCGCCGCGCCGCCGGGACCCTCCAGGTGGAGTAGTGTTGAAACCTTGCTCGCCAACACGCTGGCTGCCGCTCCCGTGTCCTCCATTATGCTGGGGATCGCGTGGAGCACCCCTACACTCATGAGTATGGGAGTGTATGATACTAGGAACGCTCCCGTGCCAGCCTCCAGGGCTCCAACGACCAGTATTGACAGCATGCTCTCCGAGACTATCCTCCTAGCCCTCCTCCCCCCTCCACGGGCTACTGCCAGGACGAGGCTAGCGGCAAAGTAGGCTAGGGCTAGCGCCATGAGGCCCACGCTGCCCGCGGCCATGGAGACTATGAGGGCTGATGCTAGGAGTGTCGGCACTGTGGTGAGGTCGCCGAGGATAGTCAGTATGGGGGCCATGACGCTGTCCGGGTCCACTCCCCTACGGTAGCCTGCAGCCGCAATCCAGGCGGTGGCGGGGGCTAGTATGAAAACGGCCATGAGGGCCGAGAGGGCTGCTATTGCGACCTCGGCCCATACGCCGCCGCCTGTTAGAGCGGAGACCAGGAGCCCCGCGTAGACGCTCGCGGCTAGGGCCAGGGCCAGCACGTTGAGCCCCTCGGCCTCGAGGATCTCCCTAGTGGAAGCCTGGAGCACGCCAAGGTGTAGGGCCGTGGAAACCCTGGACGCCATGCTCGTGGCGATAGCCCCGCGTAGGGCGGCTAGGCTCGGGAGGAGTGCGAGGGCCTCGGGCCTGGAGACTAGCGCCTCGAGGAAATAGGAGAGTATGAGTATGTTGGCCAGGTCCCCCAGGTTGGCGAGCATGAGCCCCCCGGCTACCTCAACGGGCCTCCTAGGGTCGAAGCCCGGGAGCCGGGGGACCCTCAACGGCGGCCACCTACATTCTCTCCAACGCGGGAACCCCGAGGAGCGTGAGGCCTCCCTCGAGCGTTGCCCTCACAAGCTCCACTATCATAGCCTTACACTCTCTGGCCCCCGGGTCCCTCTCGTGTATGACAGTGTCAACCTGATACCAGCTGTTGAACTCGTCGGCTAGGCCTAGGAGGTAGCCCGCCAGATCCTCGGGGGCCATGTCGTCGGCGGCCTTCGCGGCCACTAGAGGGTATCGTAGAGCGTTTAGCATGAGGCTTCTCCTCCTAGCGTCCCTGCAGGCTTCGGGGTCTACGCTGGAATAGTCTATGGGACCGTGTTTCCTTAGTATGCTTGAAGCCCTTGCATACGTATATTGTAGGTAGGGGCCGCTGTTCTCCTCGAGGCTCGAGATCCTCTCCAAGTCCAGAGTGACCGGCCTGGGAGCGCTGGTCCTAACGAGGGCGAACCTTAGGGCTCCAACGGCTATCTTCTCGGCGGTCTCCTCAACCCAGTCCATGCTAGCGTCCGGGTTCCTCTTAAAGACCTCCTCGACCGCCCTAGCCTTGAGCGCGTCGAGTATACTGTCGAGGGTGACGAGCCTGCCCCTCCTACTCCTCATCCTCACCCCAGCGAGGTGGACCATCTCATAGTCGTAGTGGAGCATGTTGAGCGCCTCCCTCCTATAGCCCAGGGCTAGGAGGGCAAGCCTCACCTGGAGCTGGCTGAGCCTCTGGTCTGCGCCTACAACGTTTACAACCTCATCCGCGCCTGTGGCCTCAAACTTGTAGATGCTGTACGCCACGTCCCTCGTAGTGTAGAGCGTAGTCCCGTCGGACCTCACTAGTATAAGGGGTGGTATCTTGAACCCCTTCGGGAGCCGGAACCTCCTCCTAGCCTCGGGGTCTGGTAGGACTAGCTCTTCGACAACCCTCTGGAGGTCGAGGGCGTCCACACCCTTGTATATGGTGTGGTACCTGCTCCTCCTAGCCTCCTCCACGATCCTCCAAACCCTGCTAGACCATACCAGGTCGCTCTCCCAGTCCCAGGCGTCGAACTCTACCCCAAGCCTTCCCAGAGACTGCTTGAACCCCTCCAGTACCGTCTCTGCAAGCCTCCGCACAAGGGTCTTCTCGGGCTCTAGCCCCTTCTCATACCTCCTCATTATCTCGGCTACCTCGGCCTCCGGGTCCCTGCCCTCCGCGGTTAGGTAGGCGAATATCGCGTCGAAGTACCCGTACTTGTCCTCGGCCTTCAGCCTGGCGAGGTCGCCCATAGTCTCGTCTAGCTCGGCCTGCAGCCTGCTCCTCTCCTCGCCCTGGGCCTCCTCCAGCCTCTTCCGGAGCAAGACCGCATCCATCACAGTGTGGGTTACGGCGTAAACGTAGCCGACTAGGTGGTCCGGTTTAACACCGTGCCTCCTAGCCTCCTCGAGTGGGTCCCGGCCCAAGATCCTAAACCCGTAGGCGGCCACGGCCACCTGCTTGCCGACGTCGTCAACGTAGAACCTCCTGTTAACCCTATGCCCCCGGGCAGCTAGGAGCCTGGCAAGCGTGTCTCCCAGGCTAGTATTCCGGGAGTGGCCTAGGTGCAGCGGGTGTATCGGGTTCGCGCTAGTATGCTCGACCACGATAACCTTGGCCTCCCTCGCCGGGGGGACCCTGGGCTTCCACCCCGAGGACATGAGGGAGGCTAGCCTCTCTGCGAGCCTAGCCTCGTCCAGCCTAACGTTGAGGTATCCCCCTATGAGTTCGAGCCTAGCATAGTCTATCCCAGCCTCGGCAAGCGCCCTCTCGGCGTCCTCGACTACCTTCCCGGGGTCTACGCCGCTCCTTCTAGCATACCTCATGAGTGGGAATGAGAGGTCCCCATACTCCCTCCTACTGGGGGGCTGGAGCATCCACCCCACAACCTGCGGGTCTTCGCCCAGCCTGCCAGCCAGGTATTCTGCAAGCCTCTCGTGTAGCTCAGTGTAGGGGTCCAGCCTAGCCTCGCCGCTCAACCCGTACACCAGGCCACCGTCCCCGGGGACGCCCCCTATTAGCCTCGCCTAGACGTGCTCCCGCAGCCCGGGGGTCCCGGGAGGGGTTGGACGAGTGGCGGAAGGCTAGGGAAAGGGCCCTTGGAAGGCTCCGCGAGCATGCCTCGAAGGGCCTAGTCGACCACGATATAGTCGAGTTCCTCCTAGAGTTCAACGTTAAACCATGCCTATTCACAACTAGCAGCTGCAGCGGGCGTGTCGCGATAATAGAGGGGAGCGACCCCTTCGACAAGAAGGGGGCCAGGCTTGTGGAAGTGTGGCACGATCCCGGAGAGTGTAGGGCTAGGATAAGGGAATACTGCGGCTACAGGCCACGGGAGGATAGGATAGCGTGGGCTAGCCTACAGCCTCCAATCTTACATGTGGCCGCAGTGGACGAAAGGGTCGCCCGAGACCTAGTAGCATGCGGTGGTAGGGCGGGTTTTGCAAGGGCGTGCTACAAGCCCTACAGGGCGGGCGGCTATATCGTGGAGTTGGCAGGGCAGGATAAGACCCACGTAATACTTCCAGCCCCCTGCGGCCTCCTTGAGAGGCTCTGCGACATATTAGAGGAGTATAAGGGGAAGCTAGGGAGGCTCGAGGAGTGCCTCCTCACTGTTGAATGCTAGGCTAGCGGTATGACCGGGGTCTCGCCGAACTTGCCCAGAAGCACCCTGTCGCCAGGCTCCACCTCCTCGACGGGCACTATCCTAGCTCCCAGCGGCCTCCCCTTGGCTAGGCTGTAGCCCCTAAGCTCCAGTAGCAGGCCTGCCACCCTCTCGATATCTGCGGGTACAACTACGAGGTCTAGGCCTGCGAGGCAGACTCCGGCTAGCCTCGCCAGGTCAACAGCCCTAGTCTCCAGCTCCGAGACCCTAGCCTTCATCTTCAAGTCCTCGGCCACCGGTAGCTGGACCTCGTTGAAGCCGACAGAGTCGTCTCCGGCTGCCCTGGATACTATCCTGTTAACCAGGGCTATCCCACGGGCTATGCCGGGCTCTGGCAGGCGCACCCCTGCTACAAGCTCGACTAGGCCGAGGCTCGTCTCATGCATCCAGGGGGCGACGCTCATGTCGAGCCCGCCACGCTCCACTCCAGCCGCCTCAGCCGCTGCCCTGAGAGCCCTCCTAGCCCTCGCCGCCGCAGCCTTCGCCGCCTCCCGGAGGCCTTCGAGACCCGCCTGCTTGTATGCCCTTGCTAGATAGTTGGGGTATGTTAGGCCGGCGGTTAGGACTCCGTGTCGTAGCGTGGAGCTTAGAGGATAGTATGGGGTCTCGACCCTCTCGCCAGACACGTTGACGCCGACGTGTATCGAGTACTCCGGGTCTTCGGAGGCGAGCCTGTGTAACACAATGCTGGCCCTCCTGGCCTCCTCCCAGCCGTCCCCCATGAGCAGGTGCATGTAGAAGCCCTCCCTGGCAACGTGGAGGGCTAGATCCTCGATACCCTCCGTCGACACGGGGAAGCCTCCAAGGGAGACGAAGGACTCCGGCCTAGACTCGGCCAGCTCGTCCACGACACGGTAGGCCTCGTTCAGCCCGCAGTAGTCTAGGGTTATCCTCGTAGAGTCGACGTGGATGCCCGTAGCCCTAAAGACCGCGTCCTTCGCCTCCTGCAGCCTCGCATCATAGTCTTCTACAGCCTCCACGGGGTCGTCGAGCCTCCTGCAGTCTAGGTGGAGCGTGAGCATCCGGATAGTGTAGCCGGGACCCTCCACATTCCTCCACCACGCTACTTCCTCGGCGTCCAACGGTGTTTTAGAAGCCTCCTAGCCTCCTCGAGGCCTCCTGCAGCCTCGACTATGAACACCTCTGCGAAGGGTTCGACCTCCGCCTCTATTAGGTGGCCAGCGTACACCTCCCCCGGAGCCCTGGCGACGGCCACGTGGAGGTGCGTGTAGTAGGTGCCGTCGGGGCCGAGAACGCTGTTCCCGGAGAGGCTGACGAGTTCGAGGACCCTGCCCTCAGCAGCCTCGACATCCACCGGGTAATACCTTCCCTCCTGCGGGCTGAACACGGCTATCCTAGCCCACCGTAGCCCTCCAATGCCCTGGATTAGCGCGAAGCCTATCCCCTGCGAGTCTAGAACCTCGTCTATAGCCTGCGGGAGCCGGGACCCCTCCTCGACCTTCACGAACAGGAACCTGCCCGTGGAAGCAATCACCTTCCCCGCCAACGCCTCCACCCAACGCAATCACCTGTCCATCGGGCCTGTTAACGGTTAACAAGCCTGGCTAGAAGCCTCCCACACGACCATAGCGTTACCCTCAGGGGCGCCAGGCCCGGGACCCTAGACTTGTAGCCACCGTACTCCCTGCTCCTGGATAGGATCCTCTCCTCTAACACGGCGGCAAGCCACACCCAGGCGGCCACCAATACTATCCCGGGAGCCAGCTGTGGGAGGGTTAGGGCTAGACCGGCGTAGGCGGCTAGCGTAGCCGAGTAGACGGGGTGCCTCGAGACACTGTAGGGGCCCTCCTCGACGATCTCTCCTGGAGGCTCGGCCCTGGCAAGGCCTAGAAGGTCTAAGACAACCATGCGGCCGCCGCAGAAGAAGGGTCCCGGGCCCCCCAGGAGGCGCACCGATTCAACTACAGCGTAGAGCGATGCGGCGAGGACACATGCTGTAACGGGGGCGGTGTATGGCATGGGAGGGGGCGGGTCACGGCCGGTGAGGCTCCAAGCCCACGTCGAGGCTAGGGCTATGAGGGCCAGCCCAGCTATTATTGCGGCTGCCGTGGCCAGGGGGGCCCTGCAGGGCATGGCTTCCACGCTACTGTGTTATAATGTCGTGCGGTCTAACCTCCTGGGCGCCCACCGGGGTTATCCTGGCTAGCCTGGCCTTCCACGCCTCCTCAATGCTCGAGGCTCCGGCATAGCCTAGGGCCGCCTGGAGGCCCGTGGCCATCTCCGCCAGCTTGTAGGCGGCGCTACCCTCGTATGGCACCAGGCCCTCGACACCCTCCTCTAGCGCCTTGCTCGGCTTCGAATACCTGTCGGCTGCGAACCTCCTCTCCATAGCACCCCTGCTGGCCATCCCCCTGTACGTCTTGTAGACCCTGCCGCCCACCCTCACCTTGACTCCCGGCGACTCCTCTGTGCCTGCGAGGAACCTTCCAACCATGACGCTAGAAGCACCCGCTATTATCGCCTTGGCGGCGTCGCCGGGATTCCTAATCCCACCGTCTGCTATGATGGGGATCTTCCCGTGGAGGCCTAGCTCCTCGAGGGCCATACGGGCGTTCAACACCGCGGTTAGCGTGGGGACCGCCGCCCCCGCGACCTCGCCCGTGCTGCATATGCTCCCACTGGATATCCCCATACGCAGGCCCGCCACGCCCTCGGCCTTGGAGAGCGTGTCTAGCACGCCCTCCCGGGTCCCCAGGTTGCCGGCTACAACGTCCACTGAGACCTCCCTGACCAGCCTGGCTAGGCTCGAGAGAGCGTTAGCATTGTGCAGGTGTGCAACGTCGACAACCAGGAAGTCGGCTCCAGCCTTCTCAAGCATCTTAGCCCTGTCAACGTCGAAGGGGCTGATAGCAGCTCCGACCATGAGCCTGCCCTCCTCGTCGGTGGTGGGGGCAGGGTTAACATGCTCCAGGAGTAGCAGTATCCCCCTACCCTTGCTCGACCAGAAGCCATAGTCGGCCCCAACCCTAATGTAGAGGCCCGAGGGCTCCCCGCCATGGTATACGATGGCCGCGTCAGACCCGGTCTCCTCCAGGCGTAGTATGAGGTCCTCCAAGGCCTCCGGCGAGTCTACACGGGGCATCTCAGCCCAGAAGCTAGGGTTCGCATTCTTAACCCTCTCAACCTCCGCGGCCTGCTCCTCCCTAGACATGTTCCTATGTATCACGCCCACCGCTCCAAGCCTCGCCAGTAGGATTGCCATCCTAGACTCCGTAACGGTATCCATAGGGCTGGAGACGACCGGTATAGCCAGGGGGACGCCGCGGGATGCCCTGCCAGAGATGTCGACCTGGCTCGGCTCAACAGGGGAGAGGCCCGGGACTATGACTACGTCGTTGAATGTGAGGAACTCGCCCTCTATTATAGGGCCCGCCACCAGCTCCACCTCTACCAGCGGCTGGGGCGGGCCCCCCTCTAAACCTTAGCCTAGGCCGTGTCCACGCGGAAGCTCCTGCCCAGCCTCACCACCTTGTTCGGGTAGACTACTATCCCCTTATCGGTGATCTCGAACAGGTGCCTCCTCATACTGTGCCGGGTCCCCCTCATCTTCCACACTATGAGGCTCCTGACAAGCTCGCCGTCTATCTCGTCTAGGTCCAGCCTTATGATGCCGTCGGCTGCATGCTCTACGCCTGGGCCTCCGAAGCCCCGCTCCGTCACGGACACCTGGCTGACAAGTATGCTGGTCGTCCCAAGGCCGGATAGGACCCTCTTCAGCATCATGACTGTCCTCCGGGCCAACACTGGCTTGGCTAGGTAGAGGGTTGAAACCGAGTCTACTGCAACCCTCACGGCCCCAACGTCCCTAATAGCCTGCTTCAACACGTCAACCAGCAGGCCAACGTCCTCCGGGTCCGAGACCACGTACCTCTCCCTCTTCGCCGCCTCGCCTATCCCGGCGGTGAACGCGTCTACGATTGCGAACTGGCCCTGCTTCTCGTAGGGCCTCACGTCCCAGCCGAACTGAGCCATGTTAATCCTAACCTGCACTGGATGCTCCTCAAGCGCGACGAACACGCCGGGCTCGCCCATGCGAAGACCGTTCCACAGGTACTGGTAGGAGAATATTGACTTGCCAGTGCCTGGGCCACCGCTTAGAAGCACCACGTTCCTCTTAGGTATACCCCCGTTGAGTATCTCATCCATCCCTGGAATCCCAGTCTTAACCCTCTCGACCATCCAGGACACCCCAGAGACAATAGTATCCCCCTTGGAGACTAATTACGTTATGGTCACATATGGGCGGTCCCTTCCTGCCGGAATCCACACCGCCAACGGCTCGGCCCATGGATGTCTGGTCATCCCGCCCGACCCTATCGTGTAGGCCACACCTATTTACCGCCCCGGGGACCCCAGGGTATGCTGGGGGTCAGGGAGGGCGGTGAGGCTCCCGCGCCGGGGGTGCGGTGAGCCGCCCCACGATATTGCGGGCCACACCATCCACTCCTAAACCTTGGAGAAAATGGGGGTTAGAGGGCCCCGTAGAGGTAGAACTCGTAGGGGTGGGGCCTGCTCCTAACCTGCTCGGCTTCCGCCCTCTTAATCTCAATGTAGGTTTCTAGAGTGTCCTTGTCTATGACTGGCTTTAGGTACTCGTTATCGGACTCCAGCTCGTCGAGGGCTTCGTCGAGCGTCTTCGGCAGCGTTTCTATGCCTAGCCTCTTCCTCTCCTCCTCTGTTAGAGTGTAGGCGTTCTTCTCGAGTGGGTCCCCGGGGTCTATCTTCTTCTTCACACCGTCTAGGCCTGCTAGGAATGTTGCGGCGAGGGCTAGGTACGGGTTAGCTGTCGGGTCTGGGGCTCTAAACTCGACCCTTGTGGCAGCGGGGCTCCTTGCGGCGGGGACCCTTATCATCGCGCTCCTGTTGAGGAAGCCCCATGTTATGTATACTGGCGCCTCGTATCCCGGTACTAGCCTGCGGTAGCTGTTGGTTGTCGGCGCCACTATTGCGGCGAGGCTCTTCGCATGCTCTAGTATGCCGCCTATGAAGTAGCGTGCGGTCTGGCTTATCCCCTCCTCGGAGTAGAATAGGTTCTCGCCGCCACGCCATAGGCTTAGGTGGAGGTGCATGCCGCTACCATTGTCGCCGTAGACGGGCTTCGGCAGGAATACTGCCGAGAGGCCGCTTGCAGCCGCCAGTACTCTTGCGGCCCACTTTAAGGTTATGACAGCATCACTGGCGTAAAGTGGGGTCCCCGCCATTACACTCGCCTCTACCTGGGCTAGTGCGACCTCGTGGTGGGTGGTCTCCACGGGGAAGCCTAGCTTGGCCATGTCTCTGGCTAGCCTAAACCTGAACCCAGCGAGAGTGTCTACGGGCTCCACTGAATGGTAGGCCCTCTTCACTACGCCGAAGCTTGGGGCGAGCCATGGGTACTCGGGGCTCTCAACGCTATAGCCTAGCCCCGTGTTGGCCACCTCCATGTCTAGCGTAACGTCGCTGAAGAGGAAGAACTCGACCTCAACACCGGCCTTGGGCTCTAGGCCGTGGTCGCCGACTAGGTGCTTGTAGACGCGCTCGGCTATGGTCCTCGGGTCCCTCGGGTATTCGCTACCGTCAGGGAGGCGGACGAACGCCATTATCCTTGCTGCGCCCTCCATCCATGGTATCTCAGCATATGTGTCCGGGTCACCCTCTAGGCGGAGGTCGCTCTTCTCAATGCTGGTGAAGCCCACCACGCTGCTCCCGTCGAAGGCGGCGGAAACCTTATCTGGCTCGCCCGGGTAGGGAATCTCTACTCGCCGCAGGAACCCGGCGAGATCCACATAGTGGATCTCGACCCTAGACACGTCGGGCAACATACCACCCGAGACAGGCTACACACGGTAGCCGGGCTAGCCTGGCCTCTAGGATATTAGTCTTAGCCCGGTATACGACACTGATACACTGGTATGCTCCCGTACCGATACATGTTACCCCTACACTAGCCGGTACCCGACAGCAGCATGGGGGGTGCACTGTTGAGCAGACTCGCCACGGCATACAGCGACGAGGATGTATACAGGCTGCTGCGACCCTACACTGCCGCCTGGTTTAGGGAGACCTACGGCTCCTTCACAGAACCGCAGAGGATGGCGATACCCCTGGTCAAGGCGGGCGCTAACGTG
>CAYRZG010000025.1:0-14493 GCA_964428695.1 uncultured Desulfurococcales archaeon | reverse complement strand
TCGGCCCTATAGTCGACCTGCCCAGGAATGTCAGCCTAGAGGTAGCTGAGTATAAAGAGGGGTTCTCAATTATAATTATAGACGGGACCCCGTGTCTCATAGTGGAGGACGAGATAGTCATCCCGCACCTAATATGTATGCTCCGAAGAAAGCTTGAAGTGAACCTGCCTAGGGTGATAGTAGATCGTGGAGCAACCAAGGCTGTAGCTAGAGGCGCCACTCTTATGGTACCAGGCATCAGGAGGGTCGAGGGGGACTTCGAGGAGGGGAGCCTAGTCCTAATCGTTGACGAGGAGAGCGGGGTCCCCGTAGCTGTGGGAAGAGCGCTCATGAGGTCGAGTGATATTCTTGAAAAGCTGTCCGGGGAGCGCAAGGGCAAGGCTGTGAAAATCCTACATAGGCCGGGCGATAAGTATTGGAAGGCTGGAGAAGCCCTGTAAGAGGCTACCTCTGGCTGCCATGGTATAGTAGGCTAGTATGCATCTTGAGGGTTCTCGGATAGAGGGTTCTAGACTCTAGATTCTCCGGGATTATTATCTCTGGCGGGCTCTCGAAGCCGAGCTTAGACCACCGACTCTTGACTAGTCTACCTAGAGTCGATAGCGCGATGGGCTCCCCGTGGTTCAATATGATATTCCTAGGCTTCGGCCTGATATGTTTTAGGTAGAGGAGTAGTTCGCTCTGGGTTGCGTGTCCAGTGAAGCCTTCTATCCTCAGAACTTCCAAGTTTATTTTTATTGTCTTTAGTTTGCCGTCCTCCTCGAAGGTTATCTCACGCTCTCCCTCCAGTATCCGCCTTCCGAGTGTCCCTGGAGCCTGATAGCTTACGAATGCTAGCGCGTGTCTCGGATCCTCTGCTAGCGCCTTGAAGTATTCTAGGATGGGGCCACCCTGCATCATGCCGCTTGTTGCAAGTATTATCGCGGGACCCTCGCTATAGATTACCTCATCCCTAGTAGCCTGATCATGCACGTATATAGTGTTAGAGGAGACGAAGGGGTTCTCACCCTGGAGAATAGCTTCCCTTATCGGCTTCGCAAGTAGGTCGATATAAGCCGTGTAGATGGCGGTGACCTCGTATACCATGCCGTCTACATATACCGGTATCTCAGGTATCTTGCCCTCCCTTAGAGCCCTGTTTATGACTACTAGGATCTCCTGCCCTCTGCCGACAGCCATTACCGGTATGAGAATCTTGCCCTTCCTCTGGTAGACCTTATTTATGAGGTTAATGAGCTCCTCCTCAGCCTTCCATCTGGGCTGAGCCTCTGTCGCACCATAGGTTGACTCGAGGATTAGCGTCTCGACTCTATGGAACTGGTAGTTTGCAGGCGGCAGCAGCCTTGTGCTAGTGTCACCTTTAATACGATAGTACTTGATATCGCCCGAGTATAGAATATTGTACATGCCCTGGCCTATATGTAGGTGGACTACAGCGCTTCCAAGTATATGGCCGGCATTGTAGAAGGTTAGCTTAGTATCGGGTGCAACATCTGTTACCGTATTGTAGGGCATTACTATAGTGTGTAGCAACATCTGTTCAACGTCCTTCCACGTGTATGGGAGCTCTCTACCCTCACGCTTCGCTAGTTCCACATAGTCTTTGAGGACTAGCACTGATATGTCCCGTGTAGGGGCGGTCATGTAGACGGGTCCCCTGTAGCCGTACTTGAATAGTAGTGGAAGCATTCCAACGTGATCTAGGTGGGCATGGCTGATTATTACGGCATCTAGCTCCTCAACCCTAAACTCGGGCGCGTCAAATAGAGGATAAGCTTCCGGGCCGAATCCGGTGGGGGATGCGCCAGCGTCTAGTAGTATCTTGGACTCGCCTGTATCGACTAATATCGCGCTTCTGCCCACCTCTCCAAAGCTGCCCAGGCCGATTATTCTTATTCTCCTGGTTCCTACAATCGTCTCCCTGTAGATCCTCTCACCCACTTCTCTCAGTATAGCCCTTCTCTCCTTGGACTTTCTAAGTAGATGGTTAGTGATAATGTTTAGGGTTTTACTGGTTAGGAGAGGCCTCCTGACTATGACCGGTCTCCAGCCGGTCTCTGCTAGTATCTTATTTCTAATGGTCCTGTTCCTCGGGGGAACCTTGTCTAGGTGTTCTACGGGGATTCTAACCTCTCCCAGTATATCGTCGAACTCTATACCGCTGACATCTACGCCAACGTCAGGTGGTAGGATTTGTAGGATAGTCCTAATGGCTACTTCCCTGGGCTTCCTAATCTTAGGGTCCGTCCTGACGACTATGCGTTTTCTTAGGGTTTTAGCCAGCTCGGCTATCTTGCTCTCGTTCTCCAATATGTACTGTGGCCTCCTAACATATACAGCGATCTCCGGCCCCTCGAATTCTATAGTTGTGATATCCGCATTCTTAAGGTATCGATATATTTCAAATATTATCTTCTTCCTTATGTCCTGGCTGCTCTCTACGCTCATTTGAGCTGTCATTCTAACTATCCCTCGCCGGGGCGCAGGTTCCCGGAGCTAGGAAGGGTTGGCCCCCTAGAAGGGGTGGGTTGCTACTTGAAGGGTATAAACTTTTCCGTGTAGGAGTCTTTGCCGATGATAACTATGTCTATCCCGTCGCCGGTAGCGGAGTCCCTCATTATGGCGGATCTAATAGCCCTCTCAGCTATGCTTATGGCTTCATCGAGTGTTAGGTTGTCTCTGTAGTTCTCCTCTAGCACGCCGTACGCCACAGGGGACCCCGAGCCTGTCGCAGTAAACTTCTCTTCTGTTATGCTCCCGTAGAAGTCTAGCGTGTACAGTCGGGGCTTCACGTCATACCCTCCCACTATTAGCTGCACTAGGTACGGGAACCATTTCGAGGAGAATAGTATGTTCGATAGTAGGGTTGCTATGCCCTTCACGCTCAGCCTAACACCGTTGACAAGCTGATAGTACCTAGTCTCCTCCCGGACTATGTCGGCTAGAGCCTGAGCATCCGCCACGAGGCCGGAAACAGTCATGGCAGCATAGTCTGTTATCTTCACTATCTTCTTGACCCGCCTGCTTGCAATCAACGTGCCAGCTGTAGCTCTCTTATCCGCTGCCAGGATAACCTTATCATCTGCTATGAGCCCTACAGTAGTCGTGCCGTGTAACACTCTGGCGTTCCTCGAATGGCCTCCTAGATCGCTGGGCACTCCAGGCAGCATGATAGACCCCTGCAATGCCTCCCGGCTCCGCCCCTTATACGCTTATGTCCCTTAAACTGGGAGTTAAACTGTCGGCATGGGGTCGGAGTTGAAGCCTAGAGACGGAGTCCACGAGATAAGCATCCCGAAGAAGATAGTTGTAGGATCGAACGTCATAGGTAAGGCGGGAGCCTACTTTCGCCAGACGTTCAATTCCGGCGGAACGGTGCTAGTCGTTGTTGGGCCTAAGGTTAAGGAAATCGTGTTTCCGAAGCTAAAAGAATCACTTGAGGAGGAAGGTTTCAACGTCTACCACGTTGTTGTGCATGACTCTTCAGTCGACACGGCTGAGAGGGTTGCCTCTATGGCGTCAGAAATGGGCGATGTGAGGATAATAGCGGGTCTAGGGGGAGGAAGGTCTATCGACATAGCTAAATATGCGGCAAAGGTTTCCGGGAAGTCGTTTGCGAGCATCCCCACGGTGGCCAGCCATGACGGTATAACGTCTCCCTTCGCGAGTCTTAGAGGCTTCGGAAAACCAATATCCCGCTCGGCTAAGACTCCCGACCTAATACTTATAGATGTAGATGTTGTGCAATCAGCTCCGCGCAGATATAATATGGCGGGCTTTGGAGACCTAATAGGAAAATACACTAGTGTTAGAGACTGGAGGCTCGCGCACAAGCTCAGGGGAGAATACTATGGAGAATACGCGGCCAGCCTAGCATTGCTGAGTGCTAAGCATGTCAGCGCTTACTACAAGGAGATAGCCTTGGGGACCCGGGAAGGGTTGAGGGTTCTTCTAGAAGCCCTTGTCAGCAGTGGTGTTGCAATGGGTATTGCTGGAAGTACCAGACCAGCGAGCGGCTCGGAGCACCTCTTCGCACACGCGCTTTCAATGATTGTAAAGGACCCCCCACTACACGGTGAGATGGTAGCAGTAGGCACAATTATGATGGCATACCTCCACGAGTTGAACTGGAGGAAGATTAGAGCCCTGCTTCGCAGAGTAGGCCTACCCACGACAGCTGAGGAGCTTGGAGTCTCCGACGATGATATAGTCGAGGCTCTAGTCCTTGCGGCAAAGATACGGCCGGAGCGCTACACTATACTGGGAGAGAGGGGGCTTACTAGGGAGGCTGCGGAGGCGCTTGCCAGAAAGACGAGGGTTATCAGCCGCCGCTAGCCTCTGCCTCTTCGCCACTCTCCTTTCCGCCCTCACCTTCAGGCGTGTTCTCGCCTTCCTCTCCGCCCTCGCGGCGGAACTGGAATTCTATGGTAACTGCTACTTTACCAATACTTGTGTGATCGTAGAGGTTGTCTAGGAACGTTCTAATCTTGGCGTCTAGGTCGCTGAAGAGTATTACGTGTGGAGGTAGCTTCACAATAATGGTGTCCCCCTCGGACTTCACCTCTACGTCGGAGCCGAAATAGCGTGTGGCAAGCGCCTTAGCCTTCTCCTCGTCAGTTGTAGCCTTCTCTAAGACTTCGACTTCGAACTTAACCTTCTTACCAGCGAGCGGATGGTTGAAATCTATGTATGCGAACCTCTCAGTGACTTTGGTCACCCTGCCGATTCTGCCTCCTATCTCCACCTCCATGCCAGGCGTTATCCTCCTCCCGCCCGTTATCTCTCTCAACCGCTTGATTGATAGGACTATAACATTGTTAGGGTCCCTCTCGCCGAAAGCCTTCTCTGGAGGCGCTATGAACTCCTTCCTCTCACCCACCTTCATACCTATGAGTGCCTCGTCGAGCGCGTCTATCAGCCTGCCAGTTCCAACTACAACCCAAACCGGCCCATACCGCTGGCCCTCCTTGTATATGCCAGCTTCTTTAGCGACGTCCTCCCTAGTAGTGTCGTAGACCTTCTCCTCTCCATCCTCCAGCACCTTTATAGTATAGTGTATTTTGACTAAATCTCCCTTCTCGACGATGCTGCTCTCAGACATCTTGCTATCCACCTCTACGTAGATACCAGCCAAGATCCCATACGGGCTCCACAAGGCGTGTCGTATGCTTGCCTTTTTTAACTATCCGCCCTCGCCCCCACCCCAGGGCCTCTCCAAGCTCGTTGACTACGATGCTCAACCCTCTCTTCCACTCCAAGATATTCTCTTCGAAAACAGTCCTGCCGTAGAGGAAGAATCGCTCACCCCTAGAGGAGAGCGTTATGCAGCGCACTATTCCACACTTGCGTGATAGTCTTTTGGCGAGTGGTAGCCCCGGTTTAAACCGCTGCCGAGGCTCGAGTATCCCAACGAACTCTCCCGGCACGAGAATGCCTGTCGAGTACGTCTCTAAGCGTATCGGATGCCATGATGGTGTTTCATAAACTTCATAGTACGCGGCTGCAGAGGGTCTAGTTGGCTGCGCTAGCGCTACTAAACGGCGGCCTATAGCGTGGACTCCGACGCCCAGCTCTCTAGCAAAGGCTCTTAAGGGGTCCCAGAAGGGGCTTCCATCATAGTATACTAGGTTTTTCTCAGCCTGCATATGAAGAACCCCTCTGTACCATGCCTGTGAGGCCAAAATCTTCCGCATGAAACAACTCTCCTATCAAATCTAACCCCGAAGTACTCATCTATTCCCGGAGAAACGGGGAGTCCGAGCGGTTCTACAGTAACATTGTCGAACTCCCCAAGTATTCTGTCTATAACGATCTCCCCCTCCTCGGGTGCCAGCGTGCAAGCACTATACACTATGACGCCACCTTCTCTAACGATTCTAACGGCCCGCCGGAGCATCCTATATTGAATCTCGTGTATTTCTATTAGGTCTTCTAGGGTTCGGGACCTTTTACGTTTAGGGTCCTTGCGAATAATGCCCTCTCCAGTGCTCGGCGCATCTAGCAGTATTCGGTCTGGAGTGAATGGTATCTCTATGTGTAGGGAGTCCCCCTGTATTATGGTGTAGGAGGTGAACCCCATCCTCGATAGATTTGACCTTAGCGATCGTATCCTCTTCGCGTTCTTTTCTATCGCTAAGAGGAAGCTGCTGTCTCGTGTCAATTGTAGAATTTGCGTCGACTTCCCCCCAGGGGCAGCGGCCATATCCACGATTAGCTCTCCCTCTCTGGGGTCTAACGCGTAGACAACGCTCATACTTGCCGGATCCTGGATATAATAGTAGCCCATGAGATACTCGTGCGTGGAGCCAAGGGTCCCAATCCCCATACTGGATACTATGAACCCGTGGGGAAGGAATGGTATGGGGTCTAGAATGTAGCCCTTTGACTCTAGCCTCTCACGGAGACTCCGACAGTCGATTAAATAGTCGTTGCACCTTATCGTCTCCGGTAGCGGCTCCTCGTTTGCGTCGAGGAGCTCGACGGTCTCAGCTTTCGAGCCAAGCACCTCCAAGTATCTAGCTACCATGTAAGGTAAGTACCCGTATCTCTCGGCAAGAGATTTTACAGTCCTAGACTTCGACGTGCGCCTTATCCGCTGGATGATTGCGTTAAGCTTACTATTCATCCCCGCCATGTTACGCCTCCACGGCGGGTGCTAAGCATGGTGAACGAGAGGTATAAGAGGGTAGTAGTGGTTGGCCGCTTTCAACCGCCACACCTAGGCCACGTTAAACTTATCGAGCACGCTTTAAGGGTAGGAGAGAAGGTTATCATAGTCGTTGGTAGTGCGCAGGAATCCTTTTCCCTCAAAAACCCGCTGACAGCTGGCGAGAGAATAGAACTCTTGGAAAGGATAATCTCAGCAAGATTCCACGATGACAGAGACAGGATCCTAATTATCCCAGTGATGGATATTAACATGAATAAAGTGTGGGTCCAATACTTGAGAATGCTCCTCCCGAGATTTGATGCAGTCGTAACCCGCAATCCGCTTGTAGCAGAGCTGTTTAAGGATATGGGATACCCTGTTATTAGGCAGGAGTTATACCATCGAGAGGAATGCAGTGGTACTAGGATTCGAGAGCTAGTCGTAGGAGGCGGCGATTGGACTAGGTGCGTGCCATCCGAGATTTTGGAGTTGTTAGAAGAGTTTGACTTTGAGGGTAGGCTGAGGAGACTCTCACAGAACGATTAGGGTGGTGGCGGTGGCTAGGATAGTTGAAGTAGATGGCAGTATGGGGGAAGGTGGAGGTCAGATTTTGAGGACGGCTGTAGCAATATCGGCTGTCACAGGCGTGCCGGTTAGAGTTTTCAACATTAGGGCTAAGAGGAAGAATCCTGGGCTTCGCCCCCAGCATCTCACGGCCATTAGGGCTCTAGCGGAAATAACTGGGGGGAGGCTTGAGGGTGCTAGAGTCGGCAGTAGGGAAATAACCTTCTATCCTGGACGCATACGTGGCGGAAGATTCTACTTTGACGTTGGGACTGCTGGCAGCATATCTCTCATACTCCAGGCCCTCCTACCGGCACTAGCCTTTGCCGAGGGGCCAGTGGAGCTTAGACTAAGAGGTGGAACAGACGTTAAAATGGCCCCGCTCATCGACTATATGATAGAGGTGTTACTCCGTCTGCTGGCTAAGTTTGGCTACATAGTCCACGTTAATGTTGTAAGGAGAGGTCACTATCCCAGAGGAGGCGGGATAGTGGAGGTTAGAATACCGCACCCGCCCAGGAAGCTCGAACCAGTCAACCTAGTTGAAAGAGGAAGGCTACTAGGGGTCTCGGGTCGAAGCCATGCCGTTAGACTTCCCAGGCATGTGGCTGAGAGGCAGGCTAGAGCAGCCGCCCGCATTATTAGGGAGAGGCTAGGAGTAGATCCAAGGATCGAGCTAGAGTACTACGAGCCGGAGAGAGACCCCCACCTAGGGCCAGGGAGCGGCATTGTTGTGTGGGCTATCTTCGAGAACAGTATCATGGGGGGCGACGCTCTAGGAGAGAAGGGTAAGAGGGCAGAAGTAGTAGGGGAGGAGGCGGCCAGGAAGCTTGTGGAGGACATCGAGACGGGGGCGTCCGTGGACAGGTACGCCTCCGACATGCTGCCAGTCTATATGGCACTGGCAGATGGAACCTCCGAGTATCGCGGCGCGATGTTAACAAGCCATGCTAAGACAGTATTCGCTCTACTGAAGCTTTTCTTCCCCAATCTGGAACTGGAAGTTCGAGGCGAGCAGGGAAGGCCGTTTTATGCTAGGATTAAAGGTCTAGGTCTGTCGAGATAACTCAACTGCTAGGGGCGCCACTTTCTCTATAAGCTCCCTAGCCCTCCTCCTGTCGTGGGCTACAACCTCATACACTCCCGCTACGACCCCCCGCTCCTCGAGGTCTCGGAACAGGCGTCTAGCAGCCTCAACTGACTTTGGTGAGGCAACATCAACCTTGTTTACGGCTATCACCATCGTCTTACCTCCCGCGAGTAATGCAACGTTTTCAGCTAGCTTCAGCTGCCTCTGTAGGTCCATGTAAGCGTCCGGAGTCGGATCTACTAGGAACAAGACTATACCGTTAAGCTCAGAAAGCGCTGCTGCCGCTTTCCTCTCTATCGGATTCATCTCCTCTAGGGGCCTGTCCAAAATACCAGGTGTGTCAATTATTTGGAACGTAATATCATTTATTGTGAAATGACCTATGTGTATTTGTTTCGTTGTGAAAGGATAGCTGGCTACCTCAGGCTTTGCCCTAGATACGCTCCTAACCAGAGTCGACTTCCCAGAACTTGGCGGCCCGGCCACGATTATTGTTGGAAGCTCCGGATCTATAGCGGGAAGCCGTTGCATGAACACTACAAGTTCCCTTATAATCTCAAGGCTCCTCCTACACCTCTTTATAGACGACATCATCCTTCCCCTGGCCTCTCCGGCGACTCTTGCAAGCTCTCTCCTATCAGAAGCAGCCATGAGAAGAAACTTATATTTATTAAATATTTTGTCAGTAATCTTTCTTGATGCTGAGACGCATTTTATGGCTTTTCTAATTTCGTCTCTGTCGAACTCGATTTCTATGAGGCGCCAGTAGAACGCGTGGAGATTATCAAGTGTTCTAACTAGCTCTCGGATGAAATCGGTCCTCGAGATTATTATATCTCTTACAATTTGTATGCTGGCCATGCTTCTCTCAAATGGCTTGCCCTTCCTAGGATAGCGCTTCCTAATCCTCTCCATTATCTCCTCATAGGTCGGTACATGAATCTTCTTCGCGACAGCGGCCGGGTCTACTTTATTCCCTCTCACTCTCAGCTACCCTCTCCACGCATTGCTCTATCCGATCCCTATATCTACGGAGAACTCTATCTATCGTCTCCTCACTTACCCCGAGTATGGAGGAGGCTCTCCGAACAGCCCTAGTCTTGCTACTACCCTCTACCCGCTCCTTAGCATAAACTATTAGTGCGGCTATGGTAGTTTCTGCTAGTCGGCGGCCTATAATCGACGTTATACAGTCTCCGAGCGTAAGGTTTTCCCTTATTATCTTAATAGCTAAGGCCTTCGAATAACGTACTATGATCCTCCTGCCCTTGTAGTACACCGCTACTCTACCTATAAGTGGGTACGCATATTCATTTTTTATTATTCTATTTATGATAATTATTTTCTGTTTACTGTTTCTGTGTTCGAGAGTATTCTCCGGATCCTCGCTAGCCCTCGCCACTGGTTCCTCGAAGTCATATTCCTCTATAACGCTCCCACAGTCTTGGCAGGTTAGCTGGCCCGTCAACGGGTCCCTTGCCAATCTTGGCGACCCACAATAGGGGCATCGGGTTCTCATCGTTGACCCCTACAGAGAGTTCAATGGAGTACTATTATTGTAGTGGTAGCGGTACACGCTTTCCCGTGGACCCCCTCGCACCTGAGCTACAATGGTATATTGTGCGAGTAAACGTGTATGCTCGCTTAATATCCCGAGTGTTGCAGGCAACATCCCGGGTGTTGGGGCTTGTCAGTATACTTTGGGGGAACAGTGGTCGGGGCGAGGGCGGCTGACGGAGTAGTGTTAGCGGCCGACAGGCGGATGTCCTACGGCTACTTTGTGGCAAGTCATAATGTGAAAAAAGTATATCGGCTATCCGATTCTGTTGGAGTTGCATTCGCAGGACTTCCCGGCGATATGAGCGGCCTGGTTAGGCTGCTGAGATCCGACTTAAGCATGTATGAGGCTACGACCGGGAGAAAGCCAAGCGTCTACATGACGGCCAAGAGGCTATCTATAATAATGTACTCTTACAAAATGCTGCCATTCTACGTTGAAGCACTCATAGGAGGTATGGACCCTGACGGCAGCCCTAGGCTCTACGCGTTAGACTCGCTGGGCTCTATAACGGAGGAGGACTTTGCAGCAGCGGGTTCCGGAGCCACTATTGCGTATGGCTTTTTGGAGGCTAACTACCGCAAGGATATTAGCGTGGACGAGCTAGAGAAGATTGTCGTTGACGCTGCACGTGTTGCTCTTAGGAGGGACGCTAGTACGGGAGACGGAATAGACGTCCTAACAATATCGAAAAGCGGAGTTAGGGAGAAGACTCTCCGGCTAAGAGTGGCCCTAGAGGGCTAGTAGGTTGAGCGACTTATGCGAGAGCATATTGAGAAGATTCGATGCCGGAAAAGCCATAAGAGCACAGAGAAAATTAGCTAATAAAATAATTTTAAAAGATGATTTTAATCCAATAAGGGTGGTTGTAGGGTTAGATGCCGCTTATGTAAAGGGGAACCCACGCTTAGGCGTGGGTGTTGCGGTGGCACTATCCTATCCCAGTATGAGACTAATCGACTGCCAGGCTTATGTTACGCAGGTCTGCGTGCCTTACATTCCCGGCCTCCTAGCCTTCAGAGAGGCGGCAGTACTAGTTCCAGCACTGATAAGGTTACTGAAGAGGACTCCTGCAGATCTCCTAATAGTTGACGGGCATGGAATAGCTCATCCAAGAAAACTAGGGATAGCATCACATATCGGAGTAGCCTTTAACCTACCATCTATAGGTGTAGCTAAGAAAAAATTATATGGAAAAATAATTATTAGAGATTCAAAAGAGTATATTGTAGACGACTCCGGAAGCGTCCTGGGGACTGTACTACGATCCAGGAGAGGATCCAAAATCTACGTCAGCCCGGGGCACAGAATAACACCCGATACCGCGGCAAAGCTCGTGTCCAGTATGATGAAGCTACACAAACTCCCGGAGCCAACTTATGTTGCAGACTCAATATCGAAGAGTATAAGGTCGAGTATCACCTCTAAGATCGGGTACATCCAATGCTATGACAGTAACTCTCGCAGCATATCCTCTTAATTATATCGCTGGAGCTAGACATCCTCCTCTCGAACTCCCCCTTAACCGGAAACCTTACCACCTTCGGCCTCTTCCCGGTCCTCTCTTCTACTTTAGAGGCTAGGGTATCCTCGTCATAGGGTTGGTCTGGACCTAGAACTATTATGTCGGGTTTAATCTCTTCTAGTGGGGCAAGCATATCCCGCTCGTCGCCTAGACGTGCCTTGTAGACATAGCGTATGGACTCTATGACTCGCAGCCGAGATCGCTCGTTCAATATTGGCTTCCTCCCCTTAAGCCTCTCCACAGTAGTGTCCCTTGCTATTACAACGTAAACCTTCCCCATAGATGCCGCATACTTCAGTAGCTCGATATGCCCGGGATGTATTAGGTCGAACGTGCCTGCCACGAAGACGACCGGCTTATCAATATCTTTGCTGGAGGGCCATTGCGGCTCTAGTATTCCAAGGTATTTGAGAGAGTCTATGAGACCCTCAGCATACGATACAGCCGCTAGCGCTGTCTCACAATCCCCTCTTGAGAGATAGTAGTCCGCGTCTTCAATGTAAAGTTTCGCGGCTTCGAGAAGCCTGGAATATTCCGGGCTCAATTCTCCCTCTATATCGTGCAGAACCCTGGCTGCGTTCTCCAAATATTTCTCGGCACGCTGACACACGTCCAAGAGGCATCCCTCGCCCTTGCGGGACTGTAAAGGTATAGGAGTGTTTAGGAGCCCCTGGCGTGGCGACTTGTGGCGGGCCCGCCGGGATTCGAACCCGGGACCGACGGGTGGCTTCCAGGCCAGGCCCCCAAGCCGCGGCCCGCTAAAAGCCCGCCGCTCTGCCTGGCTGAGCTACGGGCCCACCTCTCCACGAGCCTCACTGTCGGCGGGCGATAAAAAGCTCCCTCGCAACCCTTAATAAGCCGGACCCCGACACACACTCTAGTCCTCGGGCCCCGGGGGGCAGTAGAGACTTGGCTTCCAAATCTAAAAGGAAAAAGATAAGCCCCAAAATACTGGAGCACGAGCTAGTACCCGAGCATAGGATTCTAAGCCTAGAGGAGGCTATCGAGGTTCTCCGTAAGTTGGGAGTCCCTCCCAATAAGCTTCCTCGGATTAGTATAAATGATCCCATAGTCCAGCTCCTCGGCGCCAAGCCGGGGGATATAATAGAGATTAGGCGCAAAAGCCCCACGGCGGGTGAGGCTATCTATTACAGGATCGTCGTAGCATTCTAGGGGGTGTAGGAAGTGTCCAATAGTATTGAAAAAGAGTGGATCAGCGTAGACGATCTTTGGATAGTCTATAGTAAGCTTATCGGAGTACTCGGACTATCTAATCAGCATATCAACTCCTTCAATAGGCTGGTGACCGAGAAAATACCGGAAATGATCAAGTCGCTTGGCCCCATAGAGCCGGCGTTTAGATTACAGGCACGCAGAAGGCAGCAAGTTCAGGTTTCCCCTCTACTTCCCCGTGTAGAAGTGGAGTTTGTCAACGTTAGATTCGGTACTCCCCAGACCCGCGGTGCTAGAGTGACTTACAAAATATATCCGATTGATAGCAGGATAAGAAACATATCATATACGGCCCCCCTGATTGTAGAAGCTGTATTAAGAATAAATGGAGTAGAGAAAGATAGGCGTGAGATCAAGATCGCCGACTTTCCCGTTATGATAAAGTCAGTGATAGACCCCTTATCCAAGATGAGCGAAGACGAGCTAATCAGCATAGGCGAGGACCCCTATGATCCGGGAGGATATTTTATAATCAACGGCAGCGAGAAGGTAGTTGTAATACAGGAGGACCTGGCTGTCAACAGGATAATAGTAGGGCCCTCGACTGCTAGCACGGCTAAGATCACTCATACCGCGAAGGTGGTATCTACAAAGCTAGGTCTTCGCCGCCAGGTTATAGTTGACAGGATGAGTGACGGTAGCCTTGAAGTAACAGTATCGAGGCTTAACTCGAGGATACCATTCATTATCCTCATGCGTGCGTTAGGGTTTGTAAAGGAGTCCGAGATCTCATATGCAGTGTCGCCAGACGACGATGTCCAGAGGGAGCTGCTACCCAGCTTCGAGAAGGTGGCCACAATTGCAACGAGGGAAGAGGCCCTAGAGTACATTGGTAATAGGCTGGCGAGTGGACAGCCTAGAGAGAAGAGGCTCAAGAGGGCGGAAGAATTCCTAGACAACGAGCTCCTCCCGCACTTAGGAAACAAGCCGGAGGACCGTGTAAAGAAGGCGCTATTCCTAGCCGAGATGGCCAATAGGGTTCTACAGCTCTACCTAGGCAAGAGGAAACCCGATGACAAAGACCATTATGCTAACAAGAGGCTGAGGCTCGCGGGAGACCTAATAGCCGAGATATTTAGAGAAGCACTCTTCCAGCTCGCTGCAACCATAGCGCAGCAGCTAGAGAATCATATAGCCCAATACCATATTAATGCGATAAAACTAACAAATATTGTAAGATCTGATATAATAACGGACAGGCTTAGGACAGCTCTAGCCACAGGAAACTGGGGTAGAGACAGGACTGGAGTGAGCCAGGCTCTCGACAGGACCAACTGGATAAGCCTACTAAGCCACCTGAGGAGAGTAATCTCTCCTCTAAGCAGGGGACAGGTTCACCTGGAGGCTAGAGATCTCCACGGAACCCACTGGGGCAGACTATGTCCCTTCGAGACCCCTGAAGGGATCAATTGTGGGCTGGTGAAGAACCTCGCCCTAATGGCCTATATATCGGTCGGCGTTGACGAGGAAGAGATCGAGAAAATGCTAATAGAGGAGCTTGGAGTAGTCCCCATAATGGATCTAATAAAGGAGGCTGCTGAAACGGGAGAGGCTCCGCCCATAATGATCCATGGCGCCAAAGTGTTCCTAAACGGTAGGCCAATAGGCTATCATCCCGAGCCGGAGGAGCTTGTAAAGAGAATACGCGAGATGCGCCGTAGAGGCGAGATAAGCTTCGAAGTAGGCGTAGCCCATATCAAAGACGAGTATATTAACGAGGTCTACGTTAACACGGACGAAGGCCGTGTGCTGAGACCGCTAATCATAGTGGAGAATGGCAAGCCCAAGCTCACGAAGAAACACGTGGAATACCTAGTTAAGGGAGAGAAGGATGGGAAGCCCTACACATTCTGGGATCTTGTAAAAGAGGGGGT
>CAYRZG010000024.1:0-14857 GCA_964428695.1 uncultured Desulfurococcales archaeon | reverse complement strand
GCTGGGGTTTTGAAGGGTGGAGCGGTCGACGAGGTCCGGTTGAAGAGGCTGTGGCACAACCTCAACTTCTACGAGTACGGTCCACCCTATGGGGTGAAGCGTGTCCTCCAAACTAGCGGCGGTGAAAGGGTGCTCGAGCCCGTCGGCCGCTGCGACCTGGTTGAGAAGTTCCAGGAGGGTTGCCTCGACCCTGCTAACGACGCTGTGGTCGTGAGGCTGGTCACCGCCGGTAGGACGGGTACGGTGGTGTCTAGGATAGTGGAGAAGCCCCTTGGGGAGGCCCTGGCGGAGAGGGACCCGCCCTGGCTAATGGAGGCAGTGGAGGAATACCGCTACGTCAAGGCCAGGTGGGGTGAGGATGCTAGGCCGCTCGCAGACTTCCGCCGGGGTAGCCTGTCGAGCGAGGCCGAAACGGTAGTATACTCGCCGGAGAAGGGCTTCGGCAGGCTAAGAAAGGTCCCCTACAGGTGCGTGTGGACCGCTAGGAGGAGCAGGCCCAGAGTATCAACGGTTGGGGGAAGGGTGAGAGTATACTGGGAGACCGCCGCCATTCACGTCCCGGGCCGGGTGGCGGGCCAGTACACGGACTACACGTACGGCTACCTGCTCGAGGCTCCCCCCGGCCTATCGGCAGACATGGTGAGGCTCGGCCTCGCAACACTCGGAGTATACCTTAGGCTAGCACTCGGAGTACCCCTAGGCCACGTAAAGTACAGCGTGTACGCGCTGGGCGACACGGTGCTATTCGAGGTGCACGAGGAGAGCGCCGGCGGCATACTCAAGACTATAGACTGGCAGACCGTAGCCTCCGAGCTGAGAGGCTGGAACCCGCCGGGCATAGCATGGATACTCATGGAGGCGCTAGACGAGTACGCATACCAGCAGCTAGCCGTAACAGGCTGGGACCCCGCCAAGGAGGCGGCGGCCAGGGTTGCGGAAGCCATAGCGAGCGTTGAGACGATAGAGGTTCGCCTTGCAGGCTTCCAGCTCCGAGTACCCAAGCCGGCGAGGACGCTAAGGATAGGCTCCCTAGCCGCCTCCTACCTGCAGCTCGAGCCAGAGGGCCTCGCAGCCTCAACACTCGTGGGCGGAATAGGCTACTACGACGGCACGGGCCCAGCCGTGGCGGTAGACACGGTATTCCAAGGCCTCTCACCTAGGCCGCCGAGGAGCCTCCTAAACCTAGAATCAAGGGTAGACGAGGACATAGTCTACGAGGGCTTCACCCTCATAGTCTGGGACAGGAAGGCGACACTAGAGGCGGTGGAAGCCCTAGGCCTACGCAGGCTAGCCAGACACGTAGGAGAAGCGGTAGACGCCTCGGAACTAGCAGGGGAGGCCGGCCTACCAAGGGTCCCGCCCGAGACAATACTTGAAACGCTAGACTACAAGCCGCCCCACGAAATGCCCGAAAAGCCAACACTCACGGAACTAGTGAAAATAGTCGGAGAGGCGGGGAGGAGGGGAACCCTGCCATCATGGGCTAGGAAAATACTAGAAGCCCATCTGGCGTGGAGGGCCCTCTCGACATACATACTGTACCTGGCGGTAAGGGAGTTGGGCTAGGCCAGGGCGTGTATCCTCGGTATGCTTACGAAGTATGCTAGGAAGATTAGCGCTACCGCCACTAGTATTGGGTTTAGGTCCCTCCACTTGCCGGTGACTGCTTTGAGGAATACGTAGCTTATGAAGCCCAGGCCCATCCCGTCTGCTATGCTGAATGTGAATGGTATCCCTGCTATTGTTAGGAATGCTGGGAGTGCCTCGGTTGGGTCGCTGAAGTCCACGTTCCTTATGACCTGGGCCATTAGGAGGCCTACCACTATCAGCGCGGGTGCTGTCGCGTAGGCCGGGGTCGCGGTTAGTATTGGTGCTATGAAGAGTCCTGCCAGGAATAGTAGGCCTACCACGACTGCTGTTAGACCGGTCCTACCACCCTCCTCCACGCCGGCGGCGCTCTCAATGTAGGTTGTGACCGTGCTCGTCCCGAGGACTGCGCCCACCGTGGTCCCGACGGCGTCCGAGAGGAGCATCCTCCCTATCCCGGGTATCCTACCCTGCTCGTCTATCAACCCTGCTCTGGCCGAGAGGCCGGTAACAGTGCCTAGGGTGTCGAAGAAGTCTACCATGAAGAACGTGAATACTATCGCCGTAGCCGTAGCAATGCCAAGGTCTGCTAGGGCGCCGAGGTCTAGCTTGAACGCTGCCGTGAACTCTGGCTTGGAGAAGACCGCTTCTGGAGGCTCGCTTACTCCGAGAGCCCAGCCGGTCACCATGGCTGCCAGGATCGCTATTAGGAGGCCGCCGGGTATTCTCAGGGCCATTAGGGCTCCAGCGATGAGGGTGAAGGCTAGGGCTATCAATGGCTCGGGCTGGGTGAAGGCTTGAACGTTGAACGAGACTCCCGTGGGCTGTGAGGGGACTACGAGGCCGGCGTTCTCCAGCCCTATGAGTGTTAGGAACAAGCCTATTCCAGCAGCTATGCTATACTTGAGGCCGGCCGGGATGCTGTTGGCTACAGCCTCTCTCACCGGGAGTATGCTTAGAACTATGAATATGACTCCCTCGACGAACACGGCGGCCAGGGCTACCTGCCACGCCTCTACCCCCACGACACCCTTCTTGGCTAGTATCGCGGTTATGAACGGGGTTACGCTGAAGGCGAAGTATGCGTTCAGGCCCATGCCCGGGGCTAGCGCGAATGGTGCGTTCGCGTAGAGCCCCATTATGATAGTGGCGATGGCTGCGCTCGCCGCGGTTGCGGCCGCCACGCCCTCCGGTGGGATGCCGGCGTTGGAGAGTATTGCCGGGTTGACGAACAAGATGTAGGCCATGGTCATGAACGTGGTCAGCCCTGCTATTATCTCCCTCCTTACCGTGGACCCTCTCTCCGATACATGGAATATCCTGTCAAGGGTCTCCTGGAGACCCACAGAGCCCACCATGCCTTGAATGCAACCGTTAAACGTGTATTTAAGCAGTCTGCGTGGAACTGTTGTTTTATTTGAATTGTGTGATTCAAGCTATTGTTGCGGTCTCGATTCAACGCTCTCACAGTAGGATTCGGCTCCGGGTAGCGGCATGGGCTCCGGTGTGGGCGCAGGGTCCCTCGCTATGAGACAGTATATCTTGGGGGCAAGCTTCTCCTGATCCTCCCAGTCCCCCTCTAGCACTCCCCGGCCCAGTAGCTTTAGGACCGCCTTCCTGTACAGGTCGTGTACCGGCTTGGGCCTGGCCCTCGCTAGTGGAGTGCCGGGTAGTGGTAGGAACGTGTGGAGTCTAAGCCTCGCCTTCTTCCCGGCTAGGTCGAACATGACTTTCACGGTAGCCTCCACGTCTTCCCGTGTCTCGCCTGGGAGGCCGAATATTATGTCGACGACCGGCGTTAGACCATACTCTAGTATGAGGTCTACAGCCTCCAGCGCCTCCTCTACCGTGTGGCCTCTCCCCACTGCTTCAAGGAGCCTGTTGCTCCCAGACTGTAGGCCTACCGAGACCCTCCTGTTGGCGGCATACTTTCTAACCACTTCCAGCACTTCCCTGGTAACGTACTCTGGCCGCGTCTCGCTGGGGAAGCTACCCAGGTATGGCTCTCCGCCGAGCCTTCTCACGGTCAACAATAGCTCCTCTATCGCCTCTGGATTTGGCCTACCCTCCTCCCTGGACTGGTAAGCGAAACCGACGGGTGCGATGAACCGTATTCTCTTCTTCCCCGCCGCAACATAGTCTCTAACAGCCTCGGCTACCGCCTCTATGCTCCTATACCTTACTGTCGCCTTGAAGAGCCAGGGTACCTGGCAGAACCTGCACTTGTACGGGCACCCCCTCATGATCTCTATGGGAGGGTAGAGTGCGAGCCTGGGGTAGTGGGGCTTGTAGGAGTCGAGGTCTACGAGAACGTTCCTCGTTACCCTGAACCTGCCGTTCTCCCTGTAGGCTATGTTTGGGACCCTACTAATGTCCTGGTCTCCAAGCAGGTGGCGTGCCAGCTCCACGATAGCGGCCTCCCCATCACCCACCACTGCGGCGTATACGCCGTCTCGGAGCAGGTGCCAATACGCTCCCTCAGCGTGAGGTCCCCCGGCTATCACTCTGTACCGTTTTGCAGCCTCTCGAATCTCGCCCCTAAGCCACAGGTAGTCTATGCTCGAAACCCCGTAGAGTATGACGGGCTCCCAGCCCTTGGAGCGGAGCCTCTCAGCCTCCTCGAAGGGCGCCCCGTCGACTAGGTGTATTCTAAGCTCTTCGCCCAGGAGGCCTTCAGCCTCCAATGCAGACGCCAGGGGGGCCCAGGCGTTCCTGGCACCATACACGACCCTGGCCAGGAGGGCGATCCTAGGCATCGGCTCACACCACTATCTCGCTCCCCGTCCTCACGCCACAGTACATGGTCGGATACCGGGATTGAACGTAGCGTTTCGCCTCCTCACCGCTACAGTGGGCGGGGCAGATATACCCGTCTACAAGTCCGGCCAGCCTATCTATAACCTCCGGCGGCGGCGAGTGGAAGCCCCCGATAATCATGAAGAGCGCGCCGCCCACAAGGTCTACCGCGGCCTGCGCCAGCCTATCGACGCCAGGGTGGCTGCATCCGACCACAAGTATCGGGCCCCGGGGCGAGGGTACTATGAGAGCCTGCTCGTGGAGGCCGTATTCGCTCGAGTAGAGGGGCCCCGTAGACATTAGCCCCCCAGGCAGCGTTGCAGGCTCCTCTACAACCTCAACCCTAAGGCCCAGCCTTTCCAGCCTAAACGAGGGGCCCGGTGGAGCGTAAACTGTAAGCCCTGGGGAAGCCCTGGCCACAGCCGGGAACCCGCCATAGTGGTCCCGGTGCCAGTGGCTTAGAACCGCATAGTCTAGCCTGGAAAGGTCCACGCCAAGCAGCCGGGAATTATGTTCCAGCACCCTATAGTCCGTGTCAGCGTCGAACAACACTCTAAGGCTATCAGCCTCTATGTAGAGGCTCCAACCCCACTCATTCCTAAGCCCAGGCGAGCCCTCATTGTCGTTCAACACTACTAGGCGGACGTAGCCGGCACCCGCCAATACCGTGCCCGGAAAAGGGGAGGGAGAAGGTGGAGAGGAAAAACGTTACGGGAAACTTTTACGAAGCTACTCGCTAGTTATCTTGCCGGGCTTGAGTAGTAGCACGTAGAAGAAGTAGGCTGTGCTAGCTAGTAGGAATATCATGAACGCCCACGTCAGTGCTACCACGCCGCTAACCGTGGCAAGCTCGTTGTACTGGCGCAGGTCCAGTATTAGGCCTAGCCTCTGCAGCTGGTCTGGCGGCAGCTGCTTTATCACGTCTGGGCAGGCCTCCGGGCTGCCTAGGCATGCTATGAAGTACGGGTACTGGCTGAAGGCGTTGAGATACTCTCCAAGCATCACTGTTACGAGGGCAGCGAGGCCAGCAGCCAGGAGCAGGTTCTTCTTCTCAGCAGGAATTACTCCAGCGGCCAGAGCCTTGAACGTTATCGCCACTACTGCTATCTGGAACACGTAGAATATCATCTTCACAACGAACAGCCATGCTACATTATAGTGTGCTACGCCGTCTCCAACCTTCCAGCCTAGGCTGGCGAACACGTTGTTGAACTTGTAGGGGACAGCTTTGAGGCTGAGCGCATACCAGAGGCCTAGGAAGAACATTAGTATGAGGCCTGCAAGGCTTATCTTGGCAAGCTGTGGCACTACCTTCACGATCCCCTCCTTGTAGGTCCCGTCATCAGTCTTATAGTATGCGTAGGACAGGCCGCCAAGCACGGCTAGGCTACCAGCAGTTATTGCGGCCACGATGCTCTTGAGGTAGAGCGGTAGGTATGTCGGGTTGGTTAAGGCCTCCGCAACGTCTAGCGATAGCTTTCCACCGTCGAGTTTGAGGCCTACTGGAATGTTTAGGAAGGCGAAGACAGCCCTAAACCCTAGTGGTATTAGCAGTGCTGACAGGGCTAGTAGGAAGCCTATGAAATGGTGTACTGGCCTCGACCATCTGTCCCAGCCATAGTAGAAGCTGGCGATGCTGAAGAAGTGGAGGACGATCATCAGTATGGCGATGCCGAAGGGTATGAGTGTAATGTTGCCGGCGAGGCCTAGGAATGCGGGGTAGAAGCTTAGGAGGAACACGGTGAAAGCGGTGGCGAACACGCCTGCCACGCCATAGGTGGCGGCGTAGAATCTCATCAGCCTCCTGGCAACATTCTCTAGGGCTGGATCGTTGTTCTTGTCAGCCTTTATCTTGAGGTAGGGGACGTATAGCGCCAGGAATATACCCAGGTTTACCAGCACTATGTGCAGGCCGAACGTGAGTGCGAGCCAGAAGACCGTGTACTCCACCATCCCTCACCCCCATCTCTTCACGTGGAGGGCCTAGTATTCCTGTGTAGAGGTTGGCCTGCCGGGGAGCCAGAGGAACTTCCACACGCCGTAGGCTAGAGCGGCTAGTATCACTATGAAGAACAGTGCTACCAGCGCCACTAGCCCGGCACTAGCCGGGTTGGCAGTGTGGGCCACGTCCGTCGTCATTATGCCGTAGATGGTCCACGGCTTCCTGCCGACCTCCCTGACAGCCCAGCCTAGGAAGCTCACCAGCTGCGCTACTACAGGCGTTATTGGTGCTAGGGCTAGCAGCCATCCAGGTATCTGCTCGGGCTTAGCCTTCCTCAGCACTAGGAAGTATGCTATTATCAGGGCGTAGATTCCTAGTAGTATGCCTAGCGTGATCTTAGTGTAGTAGAAGTAGTGTATTATCAGTGGAGGCTTGCAGCTCGGTATCCTCTGCGCGTCTATGTTTGCGGCCAGCTGGCAGTAGCACCAGTCGTCTGGTATCTTGTCATAGTTTGGCAGCGGGGCGTTGAAGTCACCGTAGGCTAGGAATGCTACTAGCTTCTCGCCTCCTGGTAGGAGCTTGGTTACCTGGAACACCTTGTCGGTGGTAGCCTCCATGGCTGCGAACTTCTCCGGGTTGTACTCTGCTACTGCCCGGCCCATCTCGTGGCCGAACACGAATCCCTGAATCGCTATGACTATTAGGGCGGCGAGGGCGTAGTACTTGAAGCTCTTCCTCCAATACTCCTTGGTCTTCTCGTCGGCTCCGGGGAACCTCCTCAGCCTTAGAGCGTAGGCGCCCATTGCAGTGAAGGCGCTCACTGTTAGAGCTGCTCCGATTACGTGTAGTATGCTGGCTCTATACACTGGGCTCTTGAAGGTTATGCTCATAACTCCAACGGTCTCGACGGTCTTCTTCATAATAGCGTCGACTATGTCCTTGACTGGCGTGTTTAGGATCTCAGGGTGCTGCTGTACATAGTCTGGGTTTGCAACCTTTGCCAGTATAGAGTCTTTGACCTTGACTCCGCTCCAGGCTTCATATGCTAGGTGTTGTACTATCCTGGCAGGCATTAACACTATCACGGCGTCGTCGGTCTCGCCTACGATCTCCATGCCAGCCTTCTGGAGTAGCTCAACGTTTAGAGCTGGCACGAGGTCTTTGGGTACTGCTAGTGTTAGCTTGGGGTAGCCCTGGTCGTAGAGGTAGCCGGTGTCGGGACTGTAGGCTGGCTTCACACCCGTCGGGGCTACCATGAAGCTGTTTACGCTGACAATCATGGCGGCGCTGTACCAGGGGCCTATTACGCTTAGGAGCAGTAGTATTGCTAGTACCTTTTTGGGGAACTTGTTCCAACCGTAGTAGGTCATGTAGATGAATACTACCTCTAGCAGGAAGGCGAAGACCTCGGCGTAGAGTGGGAAGTATACGTACCTGCCGGCGGCCTCTGTTAGGTTAGGCCATAGGAGTACTAGGCCGAACTCGCTCGCCGTGCCAGTAGCGGCTCCTACGGCGAATACTACTACGAAGCCTTTGAAGGCTGTCCAGGCTATCCTCTCCCAGGTCTCATCCTTTGTCTTGAGGTATATGAGGTAGGCGATGAAGGCGAAGAAGCTGAGCCCCAGCACATACTGTAGTATGGCCCAGTGGACCTCAATGCCTATGAGGCTCAGCGCCCTATCATGCCAGGCCGCGTAACTACTCCACTGGCCCATTAGGCCGGGGAACTCGGCCATAGCCGACACCCCTCGACTCCAGGGTCATTCTGCCGATTCCTAAACGGGCTTCGGTCTAGTAGGAATATGTGCTTCCACTTATAAACAGTTCTCTAAAGATATGGTCATATGAGAATAATGAGATTCAAACTTTCAATCAGACCATCAGTCCCACCTGGGCCTCCCCCGGAGGGAGGCTGCGAAGACTACTGCCGCAATGGCGGCGGCCGCCTCCTCCACGGAGACTCCTAGCGTGTTTAGGATCGCTATCGATAGTGCCCCGGCCATCATCCAGGCGAGCGCTGACAGCGTGTATCGCGGTGCTCCCGTGGGAGTATGCTCTAAGGCTACCACTAGTAGTGCGGTGTCAGCGTATCCGTGGCCGAGGCTGACGAGTGCCAATCCTAGGGGGTCTAGCCCTAGTAGTGCTGCGGCAGCCCCAGCCAGCCCGGCTAGGCCTGCTAGCCCTGGCCCAGGCCTCTCGTGCCGGGCTGCGGCTAGGCTGCCGGCGGCTAGGCCTGCCGCGTGCACCATGCCTGCCAGCTGGTGGCTGCTAGCGGAGAGTAGGGTTACTCTCGCGACCGCTAGGAGCCCGGCTAGTATGGCGAGCCTCCAGACGATATCCCTCCACGCCATAGCTGGCCGCGGCCTAAGGAGTGCCGCCTCCTCCGCGAACCTGTCGAGGAGCCTCAGCTTTGCAGGCGGTATTATGGGGTCCCAGAAGCTCGGCGCTGCAACGGCGGCTAGTGTTACCGATGCCGCGGCAAGGCCTTCCATGCCTAGGTGGGAGGCTGCTGTTAGGAATGCGAGGGACGCGAGCGCTACTGTGGCCTTAGCGGAGGCTATGCTCCCCCTCCATGTTGCATAGTCGTCCTCGTTCACGATAGCGGCGACCGCGGCGCTGACTGCGAGGGATAGGCTGAGCGTTAGGATACTATAGGAGACTAGAGGGTGGCCCCCCATGGCCAGGAGCAGGTAGCCTCCTACAGCTAGGAGGCCGCTTGCCAGGGTTAGCCTTCTCCTCCCCCGGGCGGCGGCCGCCTGCCTCACGCCTATACTGTATCCTGTGAACCATGCCGCCGCCCATGCGAGCGACGCTGTTAGGGGGCTGGCTGAATGCGTGAGGCTGGCCTCTGCCGCCGCCCATAGGGCTTGGACGCTGGCGGCGTATGCTAGCTGAATGCTCCTGGCCAATGGGGGCACCGCTAGTCTACGAGTGGCCGAGCCGGTTACCCTGGTGTAGCCCTGGTATTACCCGGGGTGTACTGGCACGAACCTGGGCCTGCATCCGCGGCTGGCTAGTGTGGAGTATAGCCTTGCTATCCTCGTCGAGTCGCCGGATACTACTAGTATCTCTATGCACGCGCCGCCCGCGTGCGAGTGTATGACGCTTCTAACAATATCCCTGAACTCCTCGCTCGCCTCCTGCCCCCCGGAGGGGTCTGGGCAAGACGCTACTATAACGCCGCTACACTCGTGTTCGAAGCTCATATGGTCGTGGTCGCCTAGGAATACTCTGAGGGCCTCCTCTACTACCCTGCTACGGTCCATGCCTGCCTTCTCCGCGAGCCTGTCAAGCTTCTCGGCCAGCTCCTCGTCTATGCTGACCCCGAACCTCCTCCTAGCCACTCCTACCACCCCAAGCCCTAGCCGCAAGGTAGAGTGCGACTAGGATGAGGCCGGAGAGTGGTGAGGGGGCAAGGTTGAAAGCTACGCCTAGAACCAGACCCCAGAGGCCTGCCGCCAGGCCCGCCAGGGTTGAAATCACTACGCTCCTATACACGCCCCTGCTCGCATAATATGCTACGGCCCCGGGCAGTAGTATTAGGGCGTGCTCTAGCACGAACCCCACTATTCTAACCATCGCGACCGCTGCCACGGCTATCATAGTGTAGAGTAGCAGGTCGTACGCCCACATCCTAAGCCCCGATAGGCGGGCGTCATCATAGTCTATACCTGCATAGTAGACCTCGCGGGCTATGAGCAGGGATATTGTGGCGAGGCCCGCGGCCACCGTGGCCGCCGCCAACGCCTCCCCCGTCGACGCTAGTAGCGGGTCTCCCACGACTATGGCTGCCAGGGCCCCTCCCACCATGTAGTGGGATAGTACAAGGTAGACTGCCAGGGCGCCCAGGCTTGCGGAGAAGGAGACCATGAGGCTTGTTGCCTCGTCGGGGTCCACGCCACGGTACGCCATATAGCCCGCTATATATACTACGAGGAGGCCGACCAGCAGGGCCCAGGGCCACTCGGGCCCGCCTATGGTTGATGCTAGCGGTATGCTGGCCGCCGCGGCTAGGAAGCCGGCGTGGGGGCTGGCGGCGCCGATGAACATGAGCCTCCTACTGTAGAGTATGATGCTGAGAGCTCCGAAGCCGGCTCCTGCGGCCGCCATTACAAGGGGCCATGTGGGAGTATAGTGTAACGCTACTAGCACGCCCGCCGCTAGGGAGGAGGCGGCTAACGCTGCTATAACGGCTTCAGGGAGCCTCACCTCACCCCACCCCTGGCCCAGTGCTCGTCGAGTATGTGTAGGTGGCCGCCGCTCTCGATGAAACCTTCACCGTAGACCCTCCTAAGGTTCTCGGCAGTCAACACCTCGCCGGGTGCCCCCGATGCTATCACGCGCCTGTTGACGAGGACGATCGTCTTAGTGTAGGGTAGTAGGAGTTCGGGGTCGTGGCTGGTTACTATGACTAGCCTCTCCCTTGCCAGCTCGACGATGAGCCGGGCCAGGCGGACCTTCCCGGCAGGGTCGACGGGTGCCAGCGGCTCGTCCATGAGCAGTATCTCCGGCTCCGCGGCCAGGGTTCTCGCTATGAACGTCCTCATGAGCATGCCGCCGCTCAGCTCCCAGAGGCGCTTCCCCCAAGCCTCCCTCGGTAGGCCCACGGTGGCTAGGAGCCTCTCCACCCTAGCCCTCACCTCGCCGCCTGACCTTAGGCGTGGCCAGCGGCGTTTCAGGAGGAGGCGTGTCTCCACGAACTCGTACACGGTCATGGGGTTGACCTGGGAGATTGGCGGCCTCTGGGGTATGATCCCCACCCACCTGCCTGCAGCAACAGGGTTCCCCGTAACCTCTACGCCGTTAACAAGCACTCTCCCCTTGTCGGGCTTTACCAGGCCGGCGATGGTTCGAAGGAGTGTAGTCTTACCCGCCCCGTTCGGGCCTAGTAGCTGGACTAGCCCGGGCCCGTTCAGCTGGAATGTCGCATCCTCTACTGCAGGCTCCCCCTTGTATGATACCGTGACTCCCTCGACCCTCACTGTGGGCGGCAATCTTGTACCCCCTGCGAGTCTGGGAGGCTAACCCTAATAGGCGTGCACACTCCAACGAAAATCTATGGTGGACTGTGCATGAACAAGGTGGTGGTCACAGCCATAGTTGTGATAGTGTTGGTGGCCGCGGCCTCCCTCATAGTTGTAAACCGCGGCGGCGGTGGCGGGGGCACTGCAGTTGTGGCGGTAACATTCCCCGGGGTCGCGGACGATGTTAGGCTCCTCCTGGAAGGTTGCGATAGTGTGAGGGTGGAAACCATAGCTCCGCCGGGCGTTGACCCCCACGAGTATAACCTGGAGCCCTCGAAAGTAGAGTTGGTGAGGAAGGCCGTCCTAGTAGTGTCGACGGGCCACGCTCCGTTCGAGGCGAGAATACGGGAGATAGCCGGCGACAAGACGGTGGTGATACCCGAAATCCCGGGGATCATGCTTGAGAAGACCCCCTCCGGCGCCGTTAACAGGCACATGCCAATATACGACCCCCGCAACTATAGGGTGTTCATAGAATACCTCGCAGGGAGGCTCGGAGAGAGGCTGCCAGCCTGCAGGGAGACTATAGAAGCTAACGCCGCCCGTCTAGAGGAGCGTGCAATGAGACTCTACAGCATGTACCACGGCATACTATCCGGGCGGCCGGCTGTAATCTCGGGTCCCGTTGCACAGTATGCTGTAGGATGGCTAGGCGTGGATGTGAGGCTCTCACTGCTAGTAGAGCACGGGTCCCAAACCACTCCACAGCAGCTTGAGGAGGCTAGAAGGATACTCGAGCAGGGAGGGATAGCGGTCATAGTCTACTATGGCGACAGGCCAGCCTCCAAGGCGGGCGAGTGGCTCGCCCAGACAGCAGGGGAAATGGGAGCCCCAGTGCTGAGGGTCCCAGCACCCTACCAGCCGGGCGCCATAATTGAGAAGATAGAGTACGTCGCGAGCCAGGCGGCCAGCCTCCAAGGGTGAGAGTCTTCTTTAATATCCAAAACCCGAAACCAACAGTGGGTGGAGGGCGCCCCCCAGTGCAGGCAGCCACTATAGTGAGAGGTGTTCCTGGTGGCATGCCCATACGCTAAGTACATTAAGGGGACGATAGCATACTGTACGCTGCTAAACAAGAAGGTGAGCACCCTCCGCTACCCGTGTAAGGGCAACTACCGGCGCTGCCCAATCTACGTTAGGAGGGCTAGGAGGCAGAGGGAGGCGCCCCGCCAGGAGCAGGCCCAGCCGCAGGTGGAAGCCAGGCAGGCCCAGCAGCCCGCGACCCCGCCAAGCCCGCAGGCCGAGGCTCCGAGAGCCGAGCCAGTCCAGCCTGCCTCCCAGCCTTCTACACCAGCATCTTCCCAGGTCCAGCCGGGCGCCGTTAGGGTGCCAAGCGCGGTCGAGCCGAGCGAGGCCCTATGCGACAGCCTTGTCTTGGCTAGCCTCATAGCAGCTAGCAATGCGGTAGCAACGTACAGGGGGCCGCTACGTAACCTCATAATAGAAGCCTCCAAATACCTGGGTGGTGAAGGGTTCCTATTCATTGTAGGCCGCCTGCAGGGCGGGTTGAATGTTAGAATGCTCTACGCTGGCAGGATAGCCACGTTCGCCTTCGAACGACAGCTCCAACCCGTCTGCGGGGAGGAGGCCGTCCACCTCCTCTCACAGCTTGCCGGAGAACAGGTGGACGCAGTAATATACAGGGTTGACTGGAACAGTATACCACTCTGGAAGGATAGGATAGCCAAAGAGCTGGGAGTATCCTAGCCTGCCTCCCACGGGCAATACTATTATTCTAGATCAAGCATCCAAGACATATTCATGGCCCTAGAACTTGGAGGGCGGGGAGGTGCACGGAGCATGCTAGTAGCCCTAGGAACATACCTAGTACTGGCACTAGCCCTGTTCGCCACTAGCATCATTATGATAGCAGTCGGAGTAGTCTACAGGATCCGAGAGCAGCTGCTGAGGGCAGCGACATTCATATCCCTAGCCCTGTCATTCGCCTCCGCCTTCCTATTCCAGAACAGCGTGACGGAAAAGCTACTAGTGAGCCACGGCATCCAGTATATTATCGTGAAACAGTGGGATGTGAGCCTAATCAACGCCTTCAAAGGCCCCATCATAGGAGCGGAGATACCCCCGGCGAGCTGGACAAGCTACCACGGCCTAATTGTCGGAACAGCCACCTTCCTGGCAATAACCGCTGCAATCGCAGCCTACCTGTCAGTCCAAATGTTCGGAGTCAGCGAGAAGGTAGCCGCTGTGGCCGGACTAGTATTCGCCATAATAGCTGTGGCCGGCGCTATTCTAACGCACAGAGCATATGGACTAGCATCTACCGGCCAGGACCTAGCCACAGCCTTCAGGCTCCGGGATCAGGCTGCGATACTCAAACTCCTAGCAATACTAATACCATTCCTAATAATGGCGGCAGGAAGCTTCCAGCTCTACAGGGAAACGGGCACCAAGGTGTACGCAGTCTACGGAATATTCATACTAGTAGGCGTCATAGGCTTCGCCATACTGGGAACCACATGGTTCAAGGGCTGGGAAGACTATGTGGTAAAAACACTAGCACCACAGGGCAACCTTGGACCCGCATTTGCCAGATTCACAACAGCCGCAATACTAATGATCATAGCAGCCCTAGGAGTACTGGTAGGTAGCATAATCGAGGCAACACCGCCAGCGGAGGAGGCTGAGGAGGAGTTCGAGGAGCTGGAAGAAGTAGAAGAGGTTGAGGAAGCCGAGGCCGAAGAGGGCGAGTCCGCTTAAAAGCCGCCCAGCCTTCTAGTATATATCCTGGTCTCACACAACTTCTTTCCCCAACAAGAATACGAGCCTACACGGCCCAAGAGGGCTCGTTTAAACACTGGAAGAGGAGGGTGCATGAGAAGTGGTGTTCCCATTCCAGAGCATAGAGGACTTCAAGATAGAGCTGACCGAGGAACACGAGCTGTTCCGCAAGGCCGTGAGAGAGGTCATAGAGAACAAGGTACTGCCTAGATGGCAGGAGATCGAGAAGAACAATGAGATACCCAAGGAGATATTCGAGGAGTTCGCCCGCCAGGGCTTCTTCGGAGTAGGCATACCCGAGGAATACGACGGCCAGGGCGGCGGCCAGGTAATGGTAGCAATACTCACCGAGGAGGTAGCCAGGGCCATACCAGCCCTAGCGGTAGCCATTGGAGTAAACCACCTGTTCGGAATACCAATACTACTATTCGGCAGCGAGGAGCAGAAGAAGAAGTACATCCCACCCATAGCGAGGGGCGAGGCCTTCGGAGCCCACGCCAACACCGAGCCCTGCTGTGGCAGCGACGTGGCAGGCATACAGACCAAGGCCAAGAAGGTTAACGACCACTACGTGATCAGCGGCAGAAAGATCTTCATAAGCGGAGCCGAGAAGGCAGACTACTTCGTAGTATCCGCCAGAACCCAGCCGCCCAAGCCAGACAAGAGATGGTGGGGCATAAGCCTCTTCATAGTCGAGAGGGACACGCCCGGCCTAAAGATAGGCCAGAGGTTCAACGTAATAGGAATGAGGGGCGAACAGCCATACGAG
>CAYRZG010000023.1:0-15102 GCA_964428695.1 uncultured Desulfurococcales archaeon | reverse complement strand
TGCAGACTTACTCTTGATTCCGAGGCTCGTCCAGCCCCTCTTTACTGCCTCGAATGCGTAGCGAACCTGGTAGAGGTCGCCCTCCGGCGAGAATATTATCGTCGCCCGGTCATATGCGGTTGGCGGGACTCCTAGTGCCAATCTTCTTCCACCCGCCCAACGCCAGAGCGGCGTGAGACCTATAAAACATAGCTTAGGGTACTAGGCCTGGAGAGTAGGGTGCTCCCGATGATGAAGAGACCGACCCGTGACATGGTGATCGGAGCTTCTCTCCACTGAGGGGTCAGAGCCATGGCTTGGGACTGGCTATGCGTGCTAGCCTTGCTTGCTTCGGCTTCCTCTCTAGCCTTCTCCTATCATGCTGCAAGGGAGGCTAAGAGGAGTATCGCCATGGTCACTGGCCTTCTCTCTGCCGCCAGCCTTAGAGAGCGTATAGCACGAGCCCTGGCTAAAGCAAGGAGGAAGCCGAGAAGGCGATACATAGTCTTCGAGGTCGTGGTCTCAAACCGGGTAAGCAGGGAGGAGGTTGAGAAGGCGATTAATGAGACTTTCAGGAAACTGTATGGTACCGTGGGAGCGAGCATGGCAATGCTACAGCTAGTGGACTATGACGAGGTCGCTAGGAGGGGTATCCTACGTGTTAGGAGCGAGTACAAGTACTGGGTCCTCTCAGCCCTGGCATTAGTTAGGGAGATCGGCGGGTCCAAGGCACTGATAGTACCACTAGCCGTCCACGGTACTGTTAAGAGGGCTAGGAAGAGACTTCGCAGGTACTAGCGTGCCGCGGCCACTATCTTTATAACATCGCCGTCTCTCAGGATGTATGACTCTCCCACCCTCTGCTTTGTCTTAGCGTTTATTGCGTAGAGGAAAGTCTTGCCGAGATCCGTGTGTATTAGATAGGCTAACTGTCTGGCGGTAGTCCCCTTCGGAACTAGTAGTACGTCGGGCAGTATTCTGCCCTGCTTGTCTGTATACTTGTTGGGATCGTCCACTGGATACACGGCTATCATGCCTAGAACTTCCTGTACGGCTGTGTCTATCGCCCTCTGCACGCCAGTACCTCCCCACTTCCTCATAACATCCCTAACTATTTCTAGCATCTTCTTGGTCTTACCGTCTATCCGAGACTCGTCGAGCACGGTAAACGAGGGGTCGCCTGGTATGTACTTTACAACCCCTGCCTTGGATAGCCGTCTAAGCAGTAGCTCAGCCGCCGCGCTCGCCGGGATCACAGGGTATGGTAGCTCCCTGCGCATTCTCTCAATATTCTCGGCGGCTACGGGAATATCAGCCTTGTTTGCTACAACCACAATGGGCTTAGCAACTCTTCGAAGTGTTTTAATGAATAGTTTCAGCTCGTCCCGTGTCCAGTTGGATAGCTTCTTGTCGGAAAGCCCTGTATCTTCCAGAGCCTGGATAACATGAACTTTCCTGATACTGAGCCCCGAAAGCCTCTGGGCTATAGCTCCTGGCACGTCTAGAATTCCACTCGTGTCTACAGTCCTTGCGAACTTATCCCAGTCTTTTGATATCACTTGGAACATCCACTCGTCTATTTCATTTACTATTGTTTTAACCTCTTCGACTGGATCATATGTTCCCGGTTTAACTGGGACCCCCTCCGGGTCGGTTGAGCCGGCTGCATCTACTACTAGTAGGAGTACGTCGGCCCTTCGTAGATTGTCTAGGAACCTGTTGCCTAGGCCGCGCCCCTGATGGGCTCCTGGGACTAGTCCGGCTACGTCCATCATTTTCACAGGTATGAACCTCCAACCTTCAACGCACAGGCTGTTGCTAGCATCACATCTGGGAAGGCCCAGTTCTACGTGGGCACATCTCTTCCGCGTATAGGCTACCCCGACGTTGGGGTCTATTGTGACGAATGGCCTGTTTCCTATTTCTACCGGCACCTCAGTAGCTGCGGCGAAGAAGGTCGACTTCCCCACGTTAGTCTTGCCTACAACTCCGATTAGGATCCTTGACGCCTCCACCCATGCACCCCCCGAGGTCCTGTGGGCGGTTGACTTAAAATCTCGGCTTACACGGCTAGGCTTCTGGACCTAGGCTGGGTAAGCGAGAGGTGTCGTGGATGGCCAAGTCGGTCTACCACTATATCGCCGAGGCCTGGAAGAGACCATACGATGGCGAGCATGGGGAGCTGATGAAGCTCCGCCTAATGGAGTGGCGGAGGCAGCCGGCCATAGTCAGGATTGAGAAGCCGACCAGGCTAGACCGGGCTAGGGCGCTAGGCTACAAGGCAAAGCAGGGAGTGATCGTAGTACGTGTACGTGTTAGGAAGGGCGGGCGTAGAAAGCCGAGGCCCAACAAGGGGAGAAGGCCGAAGAGGATGGGCGTCTACGGCTTCGCCCCCGCTAAGAGCATTCGCCTAATAGCGGAGGAGAGAGCGCAGAGAAAATACCCTAATCTAATAGTGCTCAACAGCTACTATGTCGGGGAGGATGGCCTATACAAGTGGTATGAGGTCATACTGGTAGACCCCAACCACCCTGCGATTAAGAATGATCCGGAGCTGAAGTGGGTGGCCAGCGGCAAGCACAAGGGCAGGCCTTTCCGCGGCCTAACAAGCGCAGGCAAGAAGATGAGGGGCCTAAGGAAGAGCAGGGGACTGAAGGGAACCCACAAGTACAAGTGGAAGAAGAAGGCCAAGGAGAGGAAGCTGAAGAAGAGGCACGAGGCAAGCCGTGGTGCAAGGCTAATCGCCCCAGACGAGATAAGGGAGAAGTATCACAAGGGCGACCTACAGTAGGCGCCCCTAGGAGGCGCCCCCTCCATGCCAATTCACTCAATAGAATTTAGAGTATACGTCCATGCCACAGAAGACAGGGAGCGTGTCCTACGCGCACTCAAAAACATTATTCCGGAATACGCTTGGGATGAAGCCGAGATTGTAGAGGAAACCTATCAGGGGCACTATGGCAACCCTATAACTGTTATAACGGTAAGGATTCGCGGAGAGCGGGCGGCTAAGGTCTTAGACGACATACTCTCAAGAATGAGTAAGGGCGACAAGTCAATACTCGCGGGTAGCATAGAGGAGAGGGTGGACAAGGAGGGGACCCTGTATTTTAGGCTGAGCAAGCAGGACGCCTTCCTAGGCCGCCTGATCCTCTACGAGGCCGACGACGTAGTTAGAATCTCGGTCTCTTTCACGGGTAAAAGGCGGGAAGCCGTAGAAGACTATAAGCGGAGGCTGGAGGCCTAGCGTGTTGAAATGCTACTATGACATGCTAGTTCGCCCCAGAAGCTATACTATCCTAGAACGCATAGCGGCTCTCGCTAAAAGGATGGGCTACTGCAAGCTAGGCGTTGAGGGAAACTTCGCCCCGTCAGAGATGCTAGTGAGAGTCTCGATTCTAAAGGGGGCTAAAAGGGCTGATATCGCCAGGCTCCTATCCAATGTTCCCAGGGGCTCTATACCGATAGTTGACCCGGAAGGTCTCGATGCTGCAAGGTATGCGTCGGTCAACAAGAGGGTGCTAGGCTTCATAGTCCGCCCGGGCATGGAAAGGCTCGTTGACCGGAGTACTAGAAGATTGTTCGAGGAGAGGGGTTGGGGGCTGGTGGTCGTGCCATTATCTAGCGTTGCCTCAAATCCGTTCTCCAGACGCCAGTGGAAGTTTGTCGCAACTGTTATGAGAAGAGCGTTTGCATACGGTATAGACTTAGCGTTTGCAAGCGAGGCAGCGGACCCCTTGGACCTCTGGCATCCGATGCATATCGTTGGCCTAGCTGAGACGGTCGACGTGCCGGGAGTGATGGTAAAGACTTGGCTCTCCTCCTCTGTCTCAAGAAACCTTGAAAGGTTCCTCTCGAGAGGCAAGCCTAAGGTATAGCTGATACTCCCTCCTCAAGTGTTCCAGCCTAGCGTAGGGGTGTTCAACCACCTCGTGCCACGGAGGGTCCCACTCGGGCGGCTTCTCGGCGAGATACTCCTCTACCCTAATGCCGGCCAAGCGCTGCGCCCTTCGGAGGCCTCCTAGGCCGCCTCCACTTCTAGCCCATTCAACTATCAGCTTTGCTACCTCTGGCCCGCCTCTTGAAAGTATAGTCTGGGCGACAGCCCATCTAGGATCATATGTTGATGCTCGTGCACCTGCCTTTCTAGACTCCTTAGACACGTAGGCGATCTTCGAGCGTAGCACGGCTAGATCCTCTAGGCCCGCCCATTGCATGGCCGTCACGGGTTTCGGTATGAATGGATTAATGCTAACAGACAACGAGCCACCGTTTCTGGCAGTTATCTTCGAGGCTTCTCTTATCATGTCAACAGTCTCTCTGATATCGTCTTGGTTCTCGTGGGGGAATCCAACTATAATGTAAAGCTTGACTTTCCTTATGCCACCCCGGATGGCCTCTTCGACGGCTGCCAGAGCCCCCTCGCGGCCTATACACTTGTTAATAGCTGCACCCAGCCTGCAGCTTCCCGTCTCTGGGGCTATAGTTATACTCTTCTGGCCTCCCTCGGCTATCAGCCTTGCTCTCTCCTCTGTTATCGTCTCCGCTCTCAGGCTGGGGACAGAGACTTCTAGACCAAGCGACACTGCATGCTCAAGTATTCTCTGCGCGTGGGGCGAGTCAAAGAATGCTAGGCTGTAGAAGCTCACTTTACCTACTTTGTTGACCTCTACCCCCTCTTCAAGCATATGTTTTAACGTGTGGAACGACCTGTCACGTTTAGGCCTAAATATTGTCCCCTCCATGCAGAATCTGCACATTCTACCACATCCTCTCGTCGTTTCTAGCATGAAGGATCTGCCCCACACTGGTTCGACGTCTCTCGGCACTCTCTGGACTATTGGATACCATGCCTCGTCGAGGTTCTTCACGTAGATACGTCTAACCCTATCCCTAAGCCCTGGCACTAGCAGGCCAGCATCAGCAAGAGACTCTTTAACATCTCCCTGGAATGAGGCTTCTATTATCGCTTCTAGAACTGGCTCGGCCTCACCAATTAGGAAAGCGTCTACTATGCCATACAGGGGGAGCGGGTTTGCGGTAACCGCTGGGCCTCCCGCCACTATTACGGGCCCCTCTCTTCTGTCTTTAGCCCAAACTGGAATGCCTGCCTCGTCCAGCGCCCTAACAAGATCTATGTAGAGCAGCTCGTAGGGCAGGCTGACTAGGATAATTCTAGCCTCTGAGGGCGGGGGACTGGGCCTTTCAGCGATGAGCTTTCCATCCTCAAGGAAGTATGCTGCATGTCTCACGCCAGACTCTTCAAGATAGCCGCGGAGAAGGTGGAATGCTATGCTGGAATAGGCTACATTCCGCGGCGAGGGATAGAGTAGCGCTATGTCTATTCTCTCCCTGCGCACTTGAACCTCTCTCCCCTCTCAACGTCTCTCCATACTACACAGCCCGGGTAAACGAGGGCGTATGAACCTATCTTGATACCCGGGAGTATTGAAACGTTAATGCCGGTCTGAGAGTGGCCTCCCATCACAGTGCCGAGCTTCCGTCTTCCAGTATCTACCCGGTGGCCCTTCACAGTCATCTTAATGGTTGCCTTGTCGAATCTTAGGTTTGCGGTTATAGTGCCTGCTCCAAGGTTAACATGCTCTCCTATAATCGAGTCTCCAACATAGTTGAAGTGGGGGGCCTTAGAGCCCTCCATGAGTATGCTTCCCTTAACCTCGCTTGCATGGCCTACTTTGGACTCTTCTAGAAGTATTGTGTATGGCCTAATGTAGGCGTGAGGTCCCACCTCTACACTCTCTCCTATTATGGCGGGACCCTCAATTACGGCGTGTGCGTCTATCCTTGCTCCCTCCATTGTTAGGACGGGCCCGCGTATAATGGCTGAGGGGTGTATCTCTGCACCCCTAGTGTTTCTGCTGGTAACCTCGTGGTCTAGTACTAGCCTGTTGGCGTCTAGAAGGTCCCATGGGCGTCCAATATCCTTCCAGAAGTCGGGCGCTCTTACGACAGTCACGTCCTCGACTAGTGCCATCGCCGAGATGGCGTCTGTGGCCTCATACTCGCCTCGCGGGCTCGGCTGTAGATCTTCGAAGAACACGCTATGCTTGTCCCTTATCTTTATCATGCCAGCGAATATCAGGTTTGAGGGCTCGCTTCCACGCTCCGGCTTCTCTACTATACCCCCGAGCTTGCCCGCCTTTATTGCTAAGACCCCATACTCCCACGGCTTGTCGACCGTGTAGGCTAGTATTGATGGGACTGGAGCCCTAGCCATTGCCTTGTAAGTCTCATTTCCGACGACAATGTCTGAGTAGACTATTAGTATCTCGTCTCCGGCAGCACGTGTTAGAGCCACGTTTATGGCATGTCCCGTTCCAAGCTCTCCACCCTGGTTTACTATTTCTATGTCATAATCTCCACACTTAGCCAGCCCCCTCTCTATTTCCTCAATCATGTAAGATGCCACTACTATTAACTCGTCGGGCTTATAGTATTGAGAAGCCTGTCTTAGGTGCCTGCAGATTACAGGTTCTACGCCTATAGGCATGAGTGGCTTGGGCCTTGTTTCCGTTAGCGGCCTAAGCCTTTCCCCCTTTCCCGCTGCTAGGAGTATCAGTGTTTTCATCCTCCATCTCACCCAGCCTGTCGTGCAGGATGGTTGCGAACGCTATAAGGGCGGCTGCGGCCGCGTATTCTGTAGACAAGGTCACTCCAGGCGCTATGTCGACTACCAGGTCAGCGAACCTGTATATCCCGAGTGGGATCCCCTCCCTCGAGCCTACTAGAATGTTAACCCTCCTAGCCCTCGATATAATCTCCCATAGTTTATCCGCAACTTTCGAGACAGGTTCTCCTTCCGGCTCAAGTACTATTATTGGCTCCCTCTTCCTATCCCTCACTAGCTGGTGGAGGTCCTGCAGATAGACTGGGACCTTTCTGGGCCTCCTATGGTAGCTTCTCTCCTGGATTCTGTATCTCGACTCTATACCCTCGAAGACCCCGTTTAGGAACTCGGCCAGTTGCCTCGCATCAACTATTCCCGCTGGCGCCACAACTAGCTCTTTCACCTCGAAGTTCTGTATCTCCCTACCAACTCTTACTCCCATGTTTCTACAGGCATCTAAGGGGCCCAGGTATGGCATCTGGACTACGCTGATTTTCGAGAATAGCCGGGTCACAGGGTGTTTGCCCGGCCTCATTTTCTTCCATTCTATACTTCCAGGCAAGATTGAGATGTAGGCGTCGCCGCCAAGGATCTCAACTGCGACTATCTTGTCGGGAAAGCTGAGGTTTACGCACGCTCCTGTAGCCTTTTTCACAGCGTCTCCAACGATCACGTTAACGTCTATGCTTGTAAACTCGTGTTTGCCTCTCCTAACAGTTCTCACGGCGAAGCACTCGTTGCTGGAAATCTTCCCGGATGCCAGATGTGCGGCTACCTCCGCTATAGCTCTGGGATCTGCTGGGGCAACCGCCTCTATCGGTATTATTCTATCCGCTTCGGGAATCCTCTGCTCGATTATCCTGTCCTCTCCGCCTTTACAACCATATACAAGCACTAGGCCCTTGAACCCTTTGGGTGAAGGCCTAGCCTGGAGCCATGGGGCGGCCTCCTCGATGCGGGAGGCCGCTATTCTTTCCATGCCAAGCTGGGTTTTGACAAGTATGCAGGGCCGCTCTTCCGGGGGCAGCATTATCACCTGGCCTTAGCCTGTAGCGGCGATATTACTACCGCCTTCACGGGGCCCTCGGGTCCCGGTACCCATAGCAGCTTTGACTTTGCTATCTCAACCTTCCTGATAGCATAGATCTTCCTGGCCGCCTCTTCTATCTCCTGGGCTAGGCTCCCCTCCTGATCACTGAACACCATTGCCTGGATGAACTCGTCTAGGGTGCTCTCTGACGCCCTCCTCTCTATTATCTCCTGCATTCTCTTCCTTATCAGCTTCTTCTGGCTAGTCTTACACCTGTAACGCGTGAATACCATGGCGGTAACTCTCAGCCCGTAGCCATCCTTCGTCCACACGTCGAATATGCCCGTTATCTTGCTGCTCTTCCTCCTCGTGAGACTACGTATGTAGTCTCGCAGCAGCTCGTGCCCCTTGAACCTAGTGTATGCTATGTCACCCTCGACCTTAATTATCTGGAAGTAGAGCTTCACATGTACATGTGCGAAGTCTCCTGTTAGGTCGAAGAGTGTGACCTCCATGACTCTCCCTATTAGCTTATCGGGATCGTCAGCTGGCGTGGTTCCCAATGGGGCCTCACCGAAGACCGGTGGCGCCACTACGGTGTACCACTTCTTGAGCCTCCAGGTGTCGCCTGATGGTCTCCCCCTCCTTCTAGCCATGGCACCTATCACCGTGCTACTAGTAGACTCCCCGAGGAGGCCAATCCTCCTAGGTTTATAGGCGTTACTTATCCGTGGCTTCGAGCACGCTTACAGCGGTTCTAACGGCTAGTATTAGATCGTCTATTGTGTTCTTAAATGTTAATATTCTCTTCGGATTCTCACATCCATCGACTTCAACGTGGCACTTGAGCGTTATCCCCTCAACGTTACATCTAACGCTCACATGAGGGGGCGCCTGCCTGTTATCGGGCTCGATAGCCCTCAGAACATGCTCCGCCTTATTGCCGAGTTCTAGCACCACTAGTCCATTGCATTTCCCCGAACGCAATATCTCATCCCCTCTAGTTCGGCGGTCTTAGTTTCAACTAGCCTCTTAACGATACCAGTATTGGCTGCCTCCGCCTGTAGCACGCTCCCGCATAGCCTATCGTCTTCCTCGAATAGTATTAGCGCGTCCCGGCTAACCTTTCCGCTTAAACTTAGCAGTCTCCAGGCAAGGGTTTCCGGTAGCCGCCCGTCGTAGCGTACCCTATATGTTTGGAGCCACGGCTGAACCTTCACCTTGGAGACCTCTATTTCATCGACCCCCTCTCTTAAATTGAAAGCTACGACCTCCGACCATCTAGTAAGAGAGGGGATGAATGTGTGGGGAGATACTGCCGCTTCTATTAATGGTGCCAGGCTGTTCGTGAATTCGACCGAGTAGACGAGAGTGTGAGCTAGCATCCGCGGATCCTCTGTGTAAGGGTCCTTACGGGCTATAGGCAGGTAGCCAATGTACTCGGCTGGGTCAGGCTCTCTCCCCACGACTTCTCCTACTCTTCTAAGTATGGTTATGGCGAGCCTTTCTATCTCATTGTCTTCTAGGGAGGCGAGTGTTCGGTCTATGAGGCTTGCTAGCCCCTCGTCCCTGAGATATTCGCTGCAAGCCTCCGGGTCGCCTATAAGCCCTGGGTAGACAGGGTCTAGAGTTGAGGCTATGCTATGACATACTGTTAGGGAGACGGGCCTATACGCCTTGATAGAGAGTATCATGTCTAATCCTAGCATCTCGCGGGCTACACTCTCATAGAATGTCTTGTCTAGACCGAACACTCTCCCATTCGGGTCTACATTACCGCCAAGTTGCACCGCCGCGGCGAGGAGCCTCATGGCGTCAGTCTTGACACCGGCCTCCTTGGACTCGTTAACTATCATTGCCAGGATCCCGGCGATACTGCCCTCACCCTCTACATACACCGCCCCCGGCGGCGGTGTCGACGATATTTCGGGTGCTATTGCCATTAGAGGCCACTCGGAAAAGCCGGACTTATACCCTGGATTGGTGTAGCCCACGAGAATCGCTGGCTCAGTGAAGAATTGAGGCGGCTTATAGTCTACGCTTAAGATGGGGTTCACACCGTTAGAGGAGGCTATCGAGAAGATGGCGGCGGCCGCGATGAGCGCATCCGGGCTTGGATAGGATGCTATCCTAATGTAACCGCGCTGGTAGGACTCGGACAGTATCTTGTCGAAGTGACGGCTTGCTGCCTCGACAGCCTTCTCAAACCCGCTGCCGGGAGAGATTTGCAGGCGGAGCAACTGCCCTCCTCCAGGGGAGAGGGGAGGGGAGGACTGTTATGAGATTGGCGGTCGAGGCTAGCTGTACTCTGCCACGAGGAGCTTCGCCTTCTCTGGACTGTACTCCCAGTCCGGCGGCAGCTTTCCAACCCTCTTATAGTACTTTACGAGCCTCCTAATCTTCGATTCTAGGTCTAGCAGGCCCTTCTTGGCATGATAATCCTTTGGATGCTCGGAGAGATGACGGCGCAGGTTAACAGCCTTCCTCATTAGGTTCATTAAGTCCTCGGGTATCTCCGGGGCGAGACCCTTCTCTTCAAGAACCTTTGTTATCTTCTTGCCCAGTATCGGCTTAACTAGTGGTATTCCGAACTGATCCCTTAGTATTATGCCGATCATGCTAGGCCCGTAACCCTTCTTTGCGAGCTCCTCAATAATAGTCTCTATCTCCTCTGGAGTGTAGACTATCCAAGAGGGTGGCACGGGCCTCGCCGGCCTAGTCGAGTGTGATTGCCCCTTCTCCCTACCCTTGTTCAAGCCTCTAACCACCCACTATCTCTAGATTCCAGAGTAGCCTAGCCAGTCCTGCGGCTCTAAAAATGCTTTCACAGGCTACCGGCTAGGAGGATTATCACAGAGGATACGGCTATTAGGATGTTATCATCGATAGGCGGGAATTCGAACCTCTCTACAATGCTAGCAACTATACCCGCGACGGCTCCGAGCCATCCAGCATAGATGTACCCCAGAACCACGGTAACTGCCGCCATGCCAATGTTCCCATACCAGTGCTTGGTTCTCCTGCCAAATACTGCATTCCTAATTATGCCTGTGACAGCGTCTCCGAAGGCTATGAAGAGAGCTGGCACGACCGCCAGGTGCGGGTTGTCTGTGATAATCCATAAAGCTGCCGTTCCCAGACCCCAGGCTATGGTGAAGTTGACCTCATACGAGTTCTCTAGCGTCTGGAACCAGTAGAGGAGTCTCCTGGGGCTCCTCCTATGCCACCAGAGGAAGCCTGCTAGAGCCAGTGAGGCTATCAGGGGATAGATCGGCGACTCGAAAAGGAACGGGGTTAGAAGTGCAACAACTCCCCCGCCAAGCATGTGTATGATTTTCCTATTATAGTAAACTGCAACGTTGTGCGGCAGCCCCCTGGAGCGCATGTAGTCGTATAGGAGCCTTGTACCGTAGACTACTGCCAGCACGTAGACGCCTAGTGTTAGGGTTAATGCTAGCTGTTGGACGGGCGAGCCCGTCGGGGTCTCCAAGCTCTATCCTCCTACGGCTCCACGGGCGTGAGGGGTATTATTAATAGCGTCCGCACGGTATATAGTTACAGACGAGAGTGGGGTCTGAAAATTGGTGTTCGATAAAATAGGTAAGGCCCTCGGCAAGGGAGCCAGGGCCCTCGGCGGCGGTGACCTTGAGGTTATTAAGTGGCCGGAGGATCTCAGCCCGGAACAGTATATAGCGTGGAGATACCCTAAAGACGTGATAAGGTTTGGAAGCGTCGTCGTTGTAGACGAGTCGCAGAGGGCTGTGTTTCTTAGAGACGGCAAGCTCCTAGGCATACTGGGTCCAGGGAGGCATATCCTCGATACCCAGAACGTTCCATTCCTGCAGGGAGTAGTGGAAGGCCTCTATGGCGAATCGATCTTTAAGGCTAACATAGTCTTCATTAACCTAAGGAACTACGAGGGGAGGTTCGGCGATAGAGCCTTCATAGATGCGGTAGGCGTCCACCTCCTGTTTAACGGAGTATACTATTACTCGGTAGACGAGGAGAGGGTTGAGATATTCTACTCGAAGCTTATGGGTGTAAAGCAGGAGGTTACACCCGACGACGTAAAGAGGAGAGTCGATCCTGTCCTAGTAGCGACGCTCCAGGACGCCTTCGCGGAGTATGCTAGCGAGCAAATGAGGAGCGGTAGAGTAGTGCAGAACTTCTCAGACTTTATGGCGATGATCTCAGAATTCTCTGAGTATGCTAAAGCGAGGATAGCGCAGAAGCTTAATGAAATGTTCGGCCTCCGAATACTGGACATAACACTGAGGCTCGACATAAGCGAGGAGGACAAGAGAATCCTGCAGATGAGCGGCCCCAGGGCCTTTGCCGCAATGTATGAGAGGACCTGGGCTGGCAGGGAGAGGATAAGCGAAAACCTCGCTCAGAGCCAGGGCGGTGGCGCCGTTGCACCGTTCGTCATGATGCCGTGGGTGATGTACCCGTACCCGCCACAGGTACCGCCGGGACAGCAGCCACCCATGACTCCTCCCGTCAAGCCCCAGCAGGGGCAGCAGTTCCAGCAGCCCCCCTACCCCTACCCTCCAATGTATCCACAGGGCTACCAGTGGCCCCCGCAACCCCAGGCTAGGCAGACGCAGCCCCGGCCCCAGGGACAGCTACCCCCGATGCAACCATACCAGCAGCCACCCGGCCAGGCGCCCTCGCCTCAGTATATGCCAAGACAGCCCGTTGGCCAGGTCCCCCCCCAGCCTGCAGCCCAGCAATACAGGTGCCCCTACTGTGGCATGCCCATCCCGTACATGGCGCCAGTATGCCCCTACTGTGCCCAGCGTATCAAATGGTGTCCCGACGGCAGGCCTGTGAGAATGGACCAGCCATGCTAGACTGGTAGCTGGAGAGCCTGCGGTGAGGAAGATTGTCCGAGCAGGCTGTAGCTTTTAGATGCGTGAACTGCGGTGCCCCTCTCGAGGTTACTCCGGAAACTATTGTAGCAGTATGCCCCTACTGTGGGACACCAAACTGGACAGCGCAGGCATACGTCTACCCAATAGTGCTGGTTCCAGCACGCTCGCGCGAGGCCAGGAACCTGTTCCTAAAGTGGATGGAGTCGGACCCGGACCTCAGAAAACTGCGCGGCAAAAAGGAGATTAAGGGGGTGGAAATAGTATACGTCCCCACCTACATTGCCGATACCAATGCGAGGTCTAGGTACGCTGGGACAGCTGTTGTGACCGTCACTAAGACGAGGGTCGTGAAAAAAGGTGGCCAGACAACCGTTGAGACAATGACAAGGAATATCACTGTATACGTAAGCGGTTCCCTGGAGAAGAGCTACACTATACCAATAGTCGCCAGGAGAAACTATGATGCAACAACAGTAGATCCTCTACTAGAATATTTCCTGAAGACTAAACCAGCATTCAGGCCGATAAGCGAGGTAGACTGGGGCGAGGTCAAAGGCTCCATACTAGCCGCTGAAATCGACAGCAACACTGCTGGGAAGATAGCCAGGGATGAATCCTGTGATAGACTGCATAGGGAAGCGGAGCAGGCCATGGAGGAGGCTGCAAGGAGGCGGGCTATGGCTGAGGCTCCAGGCTGGATCCCGACCACCGTTGTATGGACGAGCAGGAGGATCTCATGCAGGTCTACGGTATCGAGCCTCTCACCACTAATACTAGTCCCAGCTATTGTGGGATGGTACTCGTACAGGAGGAGCATATATAGGGCCGTACTAGCCGGGTGGGATGGCATGAAAGTGTACTCCGAAGAGCCGATTTCAACCTCTGAGAGGCTGCTATACTACATTGGAGCTATTGGAGCATCTGGCCTTATCGGCGGTGGCGGCCTGGCAGCCGCTCTCGCCAAGTGGGGCTCTCTAGCCGTCGCCCTCATAGCCTTCCTACTGGGAGCGGGGGGAGCCTACTACCTAACCTCCAAGGCAATATCAGATGTTAAGATTGAGGGAATAGGTGAGTAGCCATGCCCAGAACAATAACATGCCCGTACTGCGGCGCGCGCTTCGAAGTCCCTGAAACCGTAACCATAGCTGTGTGCCCGTACTGTGGGACAACAGTATGGGCCTCGACGGGGGAAGTGTTCAGGGAACACTACATGTTTGACGTGAGAATAGAGTACAATAGGGCCTTCGATAACGTTAGAATGCTAGCTCAGCGTCAGTTCGCGGCCCCCGACGACATATATGAGCGCGCCTCTCCCGAAGCGGGGAGGCTCCACTTCATACCACTATACCTTTACCATGTTTCTGTTAGAGCGGAGTGCCCTGGAAACCCAGAGGCTGGTCTAGAGGAGGAGTACGCCGCTCTAGTGGCCACTAGGAGGCTTCCAGAGGGACTCGACGAAGAGTACAGGTTCGCTGTTAGGGGCAGGAAGTTCTTCGAACCAGCCAAGATAGAGAGAGGGATCTACTATCAGCCCGATCTTGACGCGAAGGAGCTACTTCCAAAGGCGACGGAAAGAGCTAGAATGAAGGCACTCCGAGAGGCCTCTGAGGAGTGTGATAATCCAAAGTTGGTTGACGAGTCAAAGTGGCTCGGGATAGTCCACTATCCATTCTGGGAGGTCATATACAAGTATGAGGAAAGGAGATTTAGAGGGATCGTGGATGCTACTGACGGCACCGTAGTGTACCTGGAATACCCTATCGGAGGGAGAGAGCGTGGAGTCCTATTAGCAATGAGTGCTGGCCTACTGCTGCTCTCGGCTCTCATCGGTGCAGCCATAGGCTCCGCTGTCGGATCCACAATCTACGGAGGAGCCGGCGGCCTAGTGGCAGGCATTGCTGGGTCGATTCCAAGCTTCCGGCTTGGCGCTGCTAGGGTCGGGAGATACAGGCTGAGGTCGAGGCTTGAAAGAAATGAGTAGGACTACCGACAATATAGTCTGGATAGGCCTCGCCGCTATACTTGCTTGGCTATCGGCGGCCGTGCTCTTCAACATGTCCCCTAGGACGATTGTTGGCGTCATCCTTATCATAGCAGGCTTAGTCGCGCTTGCCACAGGCCTGGATGAGAGACCACCTGAAGCGCTCTACAGGGCGGGACTGGCGGCAACACTATCGTTCATAGGACTCGGCATAGCCGGATTGGAGCCACGTTACGCTGTAGCCGGGTGGCTGGCTACCCTAGCGGGATTGGCGGCTCTCAGGGCTGTGGTTGGCGCTGCGAGAACTCCTCGCCGCCCCTAAGGAATCTCGCCCTCTCAGCCGCTACCCTGTTCAACTCGTCTAAACTCTGGTATATTGTCGTGAGGAGCCTCGGATCATAGGTGCCCTGGCTCCTGACCTGGCTTAGTATGATCCTAGCGGTCTCTAATACTACCTGTGCATAGCCTATCATGACATTGTCGTTTTCTAGAAGTTTTTTCAACTCCTCCTCCTTAACCTTGATAGGATTGAACGAGGGCGAGTACCCCATTTCCAAGTGTTCAATATACGCTGCAATATTGTATATCCTAGTTGAGGCTGTGTTCAACT
>CAYRZG010000022.1:0-15170 GCA_964428695.1 uncultured Desulfurococcales archaeon | reverse complement strand
CTGGCCGCATACGCTAGGGTGCCTAGGGCTACGAGCAACGGTGCCCCGGGCTCGACAGTGTATCCTCTAGATATGGAGTCGTAGAGGGCGTAGGCCCCGAAGCCGGCGACGAAACTGTATACTATAAGCATGTAGATTACACCCCTATACTGGAGCCTAGCATGCCCGTAGGGGTGGTCGGCGTCGGGCGGCTTCTCGGCCTCCCTAACACTCCTGTATAACAGTAGGCCTGCAGCCATGTTTGCCACGCAGCTTAGCCCGTCGACCATGGCTGCCCTGCTACCGTAGGCTATGGCGGCTAGCTTGAATGCCGCTCCAAGCCAGGCTAGCGCCAGGGATGCGGCCAGCCTTGAAGGCACGCTCACCCCTACCATGCCTCGCCTGTACGATTCCTACGCACGCATATTGCGTTAGCCCCAAAAGCTTGCGTAAGCCCGCATATGCACCTGTATAATTCCGATATATTGGGGGGTGTAGACTGTAATCCACCCTTGGGGGGTTGAGGGCCGTGTACTTTAGGGTTCCAGAGGGCGGGGACGCCGACCTAGTAGAGGAAGTTGAGGGGAGCGGGGCTAGGATAGTTTTCCTGGGCGAGGTCCACGAGAGGCCCTGGATAGTCTCAGAGGTGGTCCGCCTCATAAGGCACACTTGCAGCCGTGGATGGCTCGGCTTCCTTGCAGTCGAATACTTTAACGTCGAGCAGCAGAGTATCGTGGACGACTGGGCCTCCGGTGTTATCTCCTGGGACAGGCTAGTCGAAGAATACCGTAAAGGCCCGGAGGGTTTCAACCTAGAAGTCTACAGGCCCATGCTCGAGGCGGCGGCAAACTGTGGGGCCAGGATAGTCGGGGTTATGCCACCCCGGACCCTCGCCACCAGGGTTGCACGGGAGGGGGTCATACCAGGGCGGCCCGACGGCGCCCCCGCCCCGGCCCCGTTCACAGTCTACCCGCCGTATCGTAGCCTTCTACTAACCCTCTTCCCAAGGGAGGGTCCCATGGCTAGGATCCCGGTAGAGAGGCTCCTACTAGCCCAGAGCTACAAGGATAGCGTGGCCGCCTGGAGTGTTGCGAGGGCCTCCTCGAGCGGGCCGGGGATAGTTGTAATGGGCTGGGCCCACGTAGAGCCCCGGGGGGGCGTTGCGACTAGGGTTCGCATTCTAACAGGGCTAGACGGCCTTGTTGTAGGGTTTAGGGAGGCTGGGGTCGAGGAGACTCTCGCATGGTATAGGAGTTGGGCTGGGAGCCTAGAAACCAGGCTGGTCGGCGTCAGCCCCGCCCTCTAGCCGGGCCGGGGCCACTATGTGGATGCACTGGGGCGGCGACTGGAACGTGTTTATGAACGACAGCCTGTCGTCCACGTATACTATGTAGAGGCTCCTCCTGAACTCCGGCATGTCCTCTGCGAGAATCTCCGCCAGCCCCCGGGGCCAGAAGTTGTCGGCCACCTCCCTCGGGTCCCGCCACTCGAAGACTATGGACTCGTGGCTCCTCCTAGGCTCGCCCTCCCCCCGGCAGTGGAAGTAGAAGAGTATCTCATGCCTCGGCCTCCCCTTCCTCTCGCTGAGGCTCTCCACGATATAGACTAGCCTTAGGGGTTCGACCTCCAGGCCGGCCTCCTCCCTCATCTCCCTGACTACCGTGAAGGGGAGGCTCTCGAGGAACTCTAGCCTGCCGCCTGGCACGCTGTAGACGCCGTTCCTCTCCCTCTGCAGGAGCAGCTTGCCATCGCGCTCGAGGAGGCAGCGGCTCCTCACAATAACCCTTCCACGCCCATGGCCGTGTCTACCCGCCACGCCATACCGCACCACGTGCCTGGGGGGCCTGTCGGAGTCTTATCCTGTTATCCCCGCCACCCACGGTATCACCGGCCCACACCCCCCGTAACAGTCGCCTGCAAGGCTAGATTCTCGGGTGTGGATAGTGGAGGCGCTAACACTGCGCATACTAGCACTCCTAAGGGAGAGGGGCCCCATGGCCCCGGGCGACGCCGTGGCAGCCCTCGGCGAGCCGAGGTACCGGGTGCTAGCCGCGTTCCACTGCCTAGAAGAGCTGGGGCTCGCCAGGAAGATCTATGAGAGGGGCACGTACAAGCTCTACCATGTAAGCCTGGCGGGCGAGACCCTCCTAGAGCTTGCAAGGGAGAGGCAGGCCTCCACGATAATAGAGGAGGCCCTCATATCGATGAGGGGTGCCCACCACCAGGCCGCCTCGGAGCAAGGCCGAGAAGCCGTATAGCCTCCTCCGGCAGATACTCGGGCGGCTCAGCCAGGTTTATCACGGGAACAATAACCCAGCCAGTCCTAGTCCTATCAGAAACCTCGACACGCTCCCCAGTCTCATCCCCCCTAACCAGGATATACCTGGCCTCGCTGGCGTCTCTCACGTCACCCTCAGCGAAGAAATAGTAGATGACCGGAAGCCCGTAGCAGCGGTAGAAGTCCTTATACATCATCTGCAGGAAGTAGAGGCTCCCCCTCTCACTCCTCAGCCTATACACTGGCATGACAACCATACGCCCAGCAAGCGTGCTGGCAAGCCTCACCAGGTCGTTGAGAGACTCAACCCTAACACCCCTAGCCTCCCCGACACTCTCAGCCCTACAATACTCGTCTACCACGCCCACCACCACAACCCCCCGAACACGCTAGGGGAACTTAAAGTAGACCGCATACAGGGAGACCGCAACCCTAAAAACCACGCCAAGGCAGGAAAGAGGCTACGGAACCCCCACAGGGTGCGGGGGTGCCCGAGCCTGGCCAAAGGGGTCGGGCTCAGGACCCGATGGCGTAGGCCTGCGCGGGTTCAAATCCCGCCCCCCGCACCATGTAACATTGCATTTCCACATGTCCAAGGGTTGTAATTTTGACCTGGCTAACGTTACACACTCTTCAACACATGCATATAGTAAAATAATAATAGTTTAAGTTGATAGTTTGACTAGCCTGTCTTCTATTATTTCTATTTTCTCCGGTTTTATCCCGTGTTCTTCCATTAGGTCTTTTATCGTGCTTGAGACGTAGGCTTTGTAGCCGGGTCCCTCGACTATTATGGGCTGGTAGTAGATTTGTCTCTCTGGCGTCCTGTCTGCAATATGGCCGTAGGCGTATAGTTGTGGCTTGTATCCCGGTGGTGCTATGAGTATTAGGAGGTCTAGGGCGCTCTTGGTGTGGGGTTTCACCTCTCCTATCGCATCTCTTAGCTTGTCTCCTACTTCTTCTAGTCTAGCATGGTTGAGTCTCGAGGCTATTGTTTTGAGTATGAGGTGGGAGTCTGTATAGAGGCTGGTTTTGCCTGCTAGCCCGAGGTTTTCGGCTAGGGGCTCCTTGTGTACGCCGCCGTTGTGGGCCAGGTATACTTCAGCTAGCGTGGTGCCGCCTGGTGTTTCTAGTATTGTTTCCTCTCGGAACGGGTGGGCGGCTGTGTGTCCTCGGGGCTCGCTCCTGCCAGCTCGGCGGGCATGGAATACTAGCATGGCTTCGTCTACGCCTTTGAGCATTTCTGCGATCTTTCCAGCAGCCTTTCTCAACTCTTCTAGGTTGGCCTTGCAGGCTTCTTCCAAGCCTAGTGGTGGGTGGGCGTCGAACCTCTCATGGACTATCCTCCACCCCCCGCTGGCGGGGGTGGCTAGCGTGTAGCCGTAGCCGTGGCAGTGGCGGGGGTCCCCGGCTATCTTCTCCAGGTATGGGTCGAAGGAGGCAGCCTCGGCTAGCAGGAGTACAAGCTGCCTTGCAGTCTCAAGCCCCTCGCCCCTTGCGTGGATGGCGAGCATTCTACACAAGCGGGGGGCACCCTGGGGGCGGGGTTTGGGATGTCGGGTTATAGATTTGCTCGTATAGAATTATGCTTCACGCTCGAGGCCTTAGAAGCGGCACAGTAGTAAGTGTGTTGTTAGTTGGGGTTGTGGCGTAGTCCTCGGAGGAGGCATGCTACAGCTAGTATTATGGCTGCTAGTGCCGAGGCCGCTATTATAGTGTTTGAATTTGAAGGTTCGCTAGTATGTGCTGGTATTGGCAGGCTTGGTATGTTCCAGTGTAGGTTGTTGGCTTCCAGCGCTAGTCTTAGTGCTCTCGCCCCGTCGCCTTCTTCCACGGCTTCAAGCGCCTGCTGGGCCAGCGTCTTGTTGCCGTCGTTTAATGCTTCTTGGGCGTATTGTATTGCTTGGAGTATGCTTATCCTTAGAGCCGAGTAGTGGTAGTAGTCGCCTAGGAATGCTACCCCGTCATCATAGTAGCTCATTATGGTGGCCTGCATGTCCATAAGCCACCTCACCTTATCCTGGAACATGAAGGGGTGCCCCTCGCCTAGAAGGTGGCCTACCTCATGTGCTACAACCGCTGGGAGGCCTCCACGGTACACCCTATAGTCTAGGCCGGGGATTGTTGTCGCACCATAGTCTCTACCCGAGTAGCCTGTGAAGTTCAGCTGCCCCCTGTAGGTGAGGTATGCGGGCTCGGGCGTTGCTAGTATGAAGAACGTCCATTCACCGTTGGGCTGGGAGGGGTTGAAGGGCGTGTATGATTTGGCCAGCTCGTCTAGGATAGGGTCCAGTCTTGAGTATTCTAGAACCCTAAACTCTCCATCCCTTGGGGAGCTGTTGTACAATTGGATTAGGTCTTCCGTAGCTGGTGTTGTTTCCACGAGTATCCTAACGTGGATCCAGGGGGCTAGGGCCCGGGCAAGCCTCTCGGCCTCTCCCGGGTCTAGCATGTTTTCGGCCTGCATGGTCGCCGTTTGATTGCCGAAGTCTACTATGACGGCGTGTACTGTGAGGTTTAAGGTTAGCGGCGTCTCAGTAGATTCTCCCACCAGGTGGTATGCTACATGGTCTTTTAGAAGGCCTGCGGCGTAGGCTTCGGGGTCTTCTAGGCTCCATATTAGAGGCTCGGTCTCCGGGCTGGCCGGCGGCGCCTCGTTGTAGAATGGCACCTTGTAGTATGGCCACTCCGCCTGTACCGCGGCTAGGTCGTAGAAGGTCATGGGAGCGTAGCCTCCCCACCCCCGGACAGACTCGATGTGGAGGTAGCCGCTGGGCACGTATGGGTATTGGCGTGTTCCAGTATAGTATCTCGCCACCCCGTCAAGGTCGCCTATGATAACGAGGATGTCATGGTAGGAGTCGGGGTCCCCGCCCAGCTCTATGATCGCCAGGCGGGCCTCACGGTATATGGTCCAGTATGCCTCGACTAGCGGGACCCTAGCCGCCCCTCCCGGGCCCCGCGGCCCGCTGGGGGCAGGGTACTCGTACAGCTGTGAGAGGCTCTCCCTCAACGCCTCCACCCTGCCTGGTGGAGCCTGGTATGGGTCGACGCTGACAGTGTAGTGTACCGTAACGTTTACCTTAGCCCCCCGCCTCTCGAGGGTATACTCTAGACTCCCAGCTCTAGCCGCGATATCAGTGGCGGATAGGACACCGTTGGAGTCAAAGACGACGAGGGCAACTCTAAGGTGTACTGTGAGGGGCTCGTTGCCGGAGGCGGCTGGCAGGAGGGAGGTGAGTGCGAGGGCTACTATGACGGCGGCGAGGGGTCGCAACAGCGGGCACCGGGTCCCGTGTCAGTGTTCCAGTGCTAAAGTGTCTCCCCACGTATCCTCTCCACCATCCGGGCGTGGTACACGAAGTCTGCCAGGTCTGTTATCATAACCCTGGCAGTCCTCCACGCCGGGCCTGCGGGACCCTTCAACTCTATCTCGCTGTCCTCTACGCGGAATATTATGACGTTGTCCTCCCCTTCGGCCCTAGCCAGGGGGTCTGTGGCCTGCAGGGTCTCCGGGTATACCCTTAGCCTCCCCTTCCGATAGTCTGCCTCCGCCACGTACTTGACCTTCAACCCCCTCTCTACCGCCGCCCTAACAGCCTCCTCGCTCATACTGTCCAGGGGCTTCCTCTCGACATCCTCAAGGCTGGCCTTGTAGCCGAGTAGGTTTGAGAGTATCACCAGCTTCGCGGCCGCATCCCAGCCGTGGGTGTCCACGGTAGGGTCTGGCTCCGCCAACCCTATGGCCTGAGCAGCCCTGACAGCCTCCTGGAAAGTGTTCCCCTCCTCGACTAGGCCTAGAATATAGTTCGTGGTGGCGTTCAACACTGCACGGAGGCCGTGGACCCTCCTATACCTCAGCCCCCTAGCGGCGTCGACCGCCGGGGTCCCGGCGGCGACCGTGGCCCTTATGCCGAGGTAGAGGTTCTTCTCCTCAACCCGCTGCACGAGCCTGTCCCAGTCCAGCGCCGGCACAGTCTTATCAGCGGTTATGATGCTAACGTTCTCCTCTATTAGCTGGAAGACTATGCTCCTGTTAGGCTCTCCCCCCATATAGTTGGGGGGCAGGGCTATGAGGGCGACGTCAGCGTTTGCAAGTATGGCCGCCTCCACGGGGCCCACTCCCTCGCGGAAGGAGGGGTGCTCGTCGAGCCTACCCCTCCTCTGGTAGAGCTTGTGGAGGTAGACTAGGTCGGCGGGACCCCCTATTATCACAGCGCCCCTGCTGGAGGCTATCCCTGTGAGCTTCACGGGCAGGCCGTGGTCCTCTCCTATCAGGGCGGCTACTACCTCTCTTCCAACGTTACCGTAGCCTATCACGACAGCGTTATAGTACGACAAGCCTCCGGCACCGAGGGTGGGCGGCTGGGCGCGTGGATTATAATTCTCCCGCTCCCCCAGCCGAGTATATAGCCTAGCCGGCGAAGCGGTATGCCGGCTCCCATGGTGAACCCGTATATATGTTGTCTAAAATAATTATGCTCGTGGGGGTGTACTTCCAAGTGCCTGAAGGTCTCGAGGAAGCCTTCTACGAGTTCATAAAGCGCGTGGCCACCGGCATACCGGCAGACGTCTACAAGGCGTTGAAGGACGCATACGAGGATGAGACCGAGCCCGCGGCCAAGGCGCAGCTCAAAGCCATACTAGAGAATGTCGAGGTAGCATGCAAGGGGACCCGGCCCATATGCCAGGACACTGGCACCCCATACCTTTGGATAGAGTGGGGGGAGTCCTCACCCTACAAGCCCAGCGAGATAATCGGGGCATTCACAAACGCGCTTAGAAGAGTCACCAAGGAGGGCCTCCTACGCCCCAACGCCGTTGACCCGTTGAGGCAGAGGAATAGTGGAGACAACACCGGGCGGCACATTCCATGGGTGCACTTGGAGCCAGTTGAGGGTGACAGAGTCACGGTACACTTTATGAGCAAGGGCGGGGGGAGCGAGGCCCCCTCCACCCTCATAATGAGCACGCCGCTCAAGGGGTTCGAGAACCTCTACCGTGGAGTTGTAGAGGCGATAGCCAGGGCGGGACCCCTACCATGCCCCCCAGTGATAGTAGGCGTAGCGATAGGCGCCGGGGCAGACATTGTAATGAGCCTGGCGAAGAAGGCCCTGCTAAGACCCATTGGGGAGAGGCACCCAGACCCCGAGGCGGCGAGGATAGAGGAGGAGCTGCTCGAGGCAATAAACAAGCTCGGACTGGGACCCCATGGGTTCGGAGGCAAGTACACCGCGCTAGACGTCAAGTTCGAGTACGCCCACCGCCACCCGGCAACATTCGCGATAGGCATAGTGACGAGCTGCTGGGCAACGAGGAGGGGAACGATAGTAGTGGAGGCTGACGGGTCCTGGAGGATTACCAGCAAGCACCTCGTCCCAGACGGGGACGGGGGATGCACCATAGCGTGAGGGGGTGGTATGCATGGGAGAGTCGAGGGTGTTCCACCTGCGGACCCCCCTAAGCGATGAGGATGTGGAGAAGCTTAGGGTGGGCGACATAGTCTACGTGACAGGCATAATGGTTACGGCGAGGGACGAGGCCCACAAGAAGATACTGGAGACGATAGAGAAGGGCGAGAAGCTCCCCATAGACCTCCGAGGCCTAGTACTATACCACTGCGGCCCCGTGGTTAGGAGGAGGCCCGACGGCACCTGGGAGGTGGTGGCGGCAGGCCCCACTACGAGCATGAGGATGGAGAGTGTCGAGGCGGAGTTCATAGAGAAGACTGGCGTGAAGATGATAGTAGGCAAGGGCGGCATGGGCAAGAGGACCGCTGAGGCCATGAGGAAGCACAAGGCCGTCTACGCAGTCTTCACAGGCGGCGCGGGGGCTCTCGCAGCCGACCGCATCAAGAGGGTGGTAGACGTATACTGGCTCGACGAGCTGGGCATACCCGAGGCAGTATGGGTGTTCGAGGTAGAGAACTTCGGCCCGCTAGTAGTGACCATAGACTCGACGGGCCGCAACTACTACGAGGAGAGGCTCGCAGAAGTAAGGAAGAGGGCGGAGCAGATAGTTGAGGAGCTAGTGTCAAGGCTGAAACACTAGCTAGCCTCTCCCCGTGAGCCTATAGATGAGAGCAGCGAACGGCGGGAGGGTCCGGGACTGGATCCACACCCTCCCAGGCCCGGTGAGCTCGACCACCAGCCCCTCGCCGCCGAAGAGGAAGCTCTTAAGCCCCCCGAACTTTCTTATCCTCATCCCAACCGAGGCGTCGAGGGCGACAATGTGCCCGTTGTCGACAGTCATCTTCTCCCCCACTCCCAGCCTATGCTCCTCCACGCCCCCATAGCTTGCTAGGAACGCGAGGCCCTCCCCTTCGAGGCTCAGCCAGAAGGCCTCGCCCTCCGCGAATAGGCCCCTTATACCCATCCAACGGGTTGTCACCCTAACCCTCCCCACGTGGGCGAGGTAGCTCGTATCCTGTACTAGCAGGGCTCCGCTGAACTCTACGGCCGCGATATCTCCGGGTACAGCGGGGGCTAGGCCCAGCTCCGTGTCGCCCTTGGCTATCGCCTGGTTTAGGAAGAAGGACTCGCCGCCTAGGAGGGCCCTCTTGAGCGCCGCTCCTATGCCGCCGCTCGTGGTGCGGAACTCCACGCTCCCCTTATGGTATACGTATGCTCCAGCCTCGAACCAGACGCTCTCCCCCCGGGTTAGGTGGAGGCGTAGGAGGCTGTAGGCCGGCCTATGGTCTATCCTCCACTCCATCCCCTCTCATCCGCGAGGCGCTCGAAAACCTCTATGATATAATCGTTTTCCCGCCTAGACTGGGGTGTAACCCTAACAGTCCCAGGCCCCAGCTGGGGGAAGCCTGCGACTATGACCCCACGCTCTCTTAGGAGCGCGGCCGCCTCGGGGTCCCCGGTGTATACTAGCATGTAGTGGGCCCTCCCGAGCGTCACACGCAGCCCTATCTTCTCGAGCCTCGCCGCTATCCTCTCAGCCTCCCTTCTGGCTTCGACGGCGCAACGCCTGGCGTAGGAGGGGTCTTCGAGAGCCGCTATAGCGGCCTCTAGGCTGGGGGAGGGTATGCGGAAGGGTAGCGGGTCCCTCCTCAGCCGTTCAGCCAGCGTAGGGCCTGCTATAAGGAAGCCCACCCTCGCAGAGGCTAGGGAGAACGCCTTGCTCAGGGTCCTCGCCACCGCGAGGGTGTCGGAGTCTACCGCTTCAGAGACATGGGTGTAGCCTACATACTCGTAGTAGGCCTCGTCCACTAGAAGGTAGAAGCCTTCAACCCCGCCGGGCAGGCGGTCTGGGAGGCTCCTCAACCCTAGAGGGTTACCGGGGTCCTCGACGGCAGCCAGCACGCCGGTTCCAGAAAGACCCTCCAGCACGCTCGAGTCCAGGAGGGGCTCCCTCCAAGGCCGCCGGGTTTCCAGCAGCATATGCCTATTGTCTATCCAGCCTGCTATGCCGGTTAGGCTGTAGAAGCCGGGGTGTAGAACAGCCAGCCTGAGAGGCCTTAGAGCCCACCAGAGTATTTCGAGGACCGTATCGCTGCCGGGGACGGCAACTACGAGCTCCGCGTCTACGCCGGCATAGTCGGCGTAGAGCTCCTCCAGAAGACGCCTCCTGGACGGGTCGGGATACCTGTTGACAGCCTCCAGCGCCCTCTCGGCGGCCCTAGTTACACGCTCCGGCGGCGGGGTTGGACACTCGTTTAGGTTGGCCCTAACCCTCAACGCGATGCCCCTCCTAGGGCGTCGGCCGAGAACCGACTCCCCATCCGGCTGGGGGTCGGTGTAACATTCCCTCCCCATCCGCCCCGGCAGGCTACTCTCACAGTCTGTGGAAATATATACTCTGTCCCACTGTTACCCCACATAGTGGTGTATCTTGGGCCTGCCGAGGCCTAGGAGTAGCAGGTGGTACGACGGCGTCGAGAACCTCCCCCACAGGGTCTACCTTAGGGCCATAGGCTTCACAGACGAGGACTTCCGAAAGCCCCTCGTGGCGGTTGTCCCGGCCTGGAGCGAGGCGGGACCCTGCAACTATCACACGCTACCCCTGGCCATTAGGGCTAAGGAGGGTGTTAGGGAGGCGGGTGGCTCCAGCCTCATAGTCCCCACGATAGTGGTGAACGACGGCATAAACATGGGCACGCCCGGCATGAGGTATAGCCTCATAAGCAGGGAGCTGATAGCAGACACTGTGGAAGCCCAGGTTGCTAGCCACGGGTTTGACGCCTGGATAGGCATTGGGGGTTGCGATAAGACGCAGCCGGGCCTCATAATGGCCATGGCTCGCCTCGACATGCCCTCGGTCTACGTGTACGGGGGGACGGCGGAGCCTGGGAGGGCTGGCGGCAGGACTCTAACCGTACAGGACGCATTCGAGGTTGTAGGAGCCTACCTTAGGGGGCTAGCGGGCCCAGAGTGGGCTGAGACTGTAGAGTTGAACGCCATGCCCACGTATGGGACCTGCCAGGGGCTCTTCACAGCCAACACTATGGCCATACTAGCCGAGGCCATGGGCGTGTCGCCGCTGGGCTCAGCCACGCCTCCTGCGACCAGCGCCGAGAGGGCCAGGATAGTACACGAGGCCGGGAGGCTCGTGCTACGCCTGCTAGAGTCGGGGGTCACGCCGAGGAAGATCATAACCTGGGAGAGCCTAATGAACGCCGCCACGACACTCATGGCCATAGCAGGGTCTACCAACGCTGTCCTACACCTACTCGCCATAGCTAGGGAGGCCGGTGTAAGGTTCACGCTAGACGACTTCGAGGAGGCGGCCAGGAAGACCCCGGTTATAGCGGCTCTGGCCCCCGCGGGACCCTACACCATGCTCGACCTCCACGCGGTGGGCGGGGCGCCCGTTATACTCCGACAGCTCCTAGACAAGGGCCTCCTATATCCGGAGGCGCTCACCGTGGAGGGTGAGGAGCTGGGCAGGCTGCTGAAGCGCTACACGGCCAGGCCCGACTACCGCGTAGTGTACAGTCTAGACAGGCCGTACAAGCCCACGGCCGGGATTAGGATATTGAGAGGGTCCCTGGCACCCCAGGGGGCGATTATGAAGGTTGGAGCCGCCGGCAGGACACGGTTCCGGGGGGAGGCCAGGGTTTTCGACGACGAGTACTCGGCCTTTAAAGCTGTGGGCGAGGGGAGGATATCAGATGGCGACGTCGTGGTAATACGCTACGTCGGCCCCAAGGGAGCCCCGGGAATGCCGGAAATGCTGAGGGTGACGGCCGCGATTGTAGGAGCGGGCCTCGGGGAGACAGTAGCCCTAGTCACAGACGGGAGGTTCAGCGGCGCGACACGGGGCATAATGGTAGGCCACGTAGCCCCCGAGGCGGCCGTGGGAGGCCCCATAGCCCTGGTCGAGGACGGGGACCCGATACTCATAGACGGCGACGCCGGCAGGCTGGAGCTGGAAGTCGACAGGGGGACCCTCGAGGAGAGGAGGGCCAAGTGGACCCCGCCACCCCCGCCGCCACCAGGCCTCCTAAGAAAGTATGCGATGCTAGTAGCCCAGGCTAGCGAGGGGGCGGTCACGAGCCAGGCGTAGACCAGATATATATTGTTCTCGATTAAAGAATTTGAACCCCACCATATTTTCGAGACATTAAATGTAATAGAGGGGGCATAGGGTGGGAGAAGAGAAGTTCACCGAGAAGCTGGTGAGGATAGGAAAGTATCCGATAAGAGTCGTGGCCGAGGCGCCTAAGCCGATAGCGCTAACCGCCATAGCAGGTCCGGCGATTATAGAGCTAGGCCTAGCCCTCGGGAGCGGCGAGACTATCATATGGCCCACCCTCTCGGCCGCCTACGGTATAATACTGGTGTGGGGCGCCTTCCTAGGCCTCCTAATACAGACCGTGTGGATGCAGGAGATGAGCCGCTGGACTATTGTCAGCGGCGAGCACCACATTCAGGGGTCGGGGAGAGTTGTAGGCATGGCGTTCGCAACCTGGCTGTTCCTCTTCCTAGGCTACGTGGCGTTCATCTGGCCGGGCTGGATGACTGGAGGGGCGAGCGCCTTCCAGAAGCTAGTCGGAAACTGGCCCTCCGGCAAGGCCGGGCTACTGTTCTGGACCTACTTCTGGGCCATCATAGTCCTCGCCGCCGTGCTCCTAAGCCCAGTCGCCAGGAAAGCCGTTGAGTATATCGAGACGGGGACACTAATACTCGCATGGATAATAATCATAGCGACAGTGGTCACGGGCACGAGCCTAAGCGACTGGGGAGCCATACTCAAGCAGATGCTGACAGGCTGGGGTCAGAGGCCAGAGGGCCTCGACTACTGGACCTTCGCGGCGAGCATAGCCTTCGTAGGCGCCGGAGGCCTGGCTAACGTCTGGTACACCTTCTGGCTTAGAGACGCCGGGTTCGGCATGGGCAAGTATGTCGGGACAATACCCGGCATAACGGGGAAGCCGACCGCAATAGACGTCTACGGGGCTATACCAGAGGATAGCGAGGAGAACGCCTCGAGGCTTAGGGCTTGGAATAGGAACAACCAGAAGATAATATGGCTAGTATTCTTCCTCGGAAACCTCATAACAGTACTCATGTTCATAGCGATAAGCTACGCTCTCCTCCACAAGACGGGCCTCATAGAAGGCATGACTGTCAAGGAGATAAGAGGGCAGATACTCCAGCTGACCAGCGACGCGATAGCAAAGTATACGCCCCTCGGCACGATCGGCGGGAAGCTCTACCTCCTAGCCGTCTGGCTCATACTCTTCAACACCCAGGTGGCCCTAATGGAGGGCCTGGTAAGGCAGGCCGCCGACACTCTCTACATCACATACGAGCGTGTGAGAGAGTTTGTCAAGAGGGACATTAGGATATGGTACGCCTACTGGTGGATAGGCATAATCATAGTCGAGTTCATACTGGTAGCCCTCTCAGTCCTAGGCGGTGTAAGCTACGGAGACCTGGTAGTGTTCGGCGCCGTGATGAGCCTGCTAGCGATGGTGATATCCCCACTGCTAGTCCTCTACATAAACACCCGCCTCATAGGCCAGCTCCCACCCAAGGTTAGGGATGCTGTGAAGCCGCACCCAGCCTGGAACATACTGATGGTCGTCGCGTTCCTCTTCTACCTAACATTCTTCGCGATAGCGGTGGCGGCGAGGCTAGGGCTACTCTAACCCCCCACTCTTTCTCCCAGAGCGGCGGTCGGGTCGACCGAAAGGGGCCTCACCCCAGCCTGTCGGCCAGGGATCCCCTCCTCACCCCGCCCCGGGAAGTGGTCTAGGCTGCGGGGGTTTATGGGCTTCCAGCCCACGTGTAGACTGGGGTTTCCCGGGTGGTTTCGACGGACGACCTCCTAAGAGAGGCTGGCTACGAGTACTTTAAGGCCATGGTCGAGCCCAGGGTTGAGCCCGAGTATTCGAGCGTGCGCTTCGAGGACCTGCACCCTGGGTTTAAGCGTACCAGACTGGCGGGTAAGAGGATGTGGAGGCATCAGGTTGAGGCTTTGGAGGCGCTGGTCGGCGGGAGGAACCTCATACTTGTCAGTGGGACTGGGAGCGGTAAGACGGAGTCGTGGGTCTCATACCTAGCCCTCCGCATGGCGCGGGGCGGCCCCGTGCCCAGGGTGGTGGCGGTCTACCCTACTCTAGCCCTCGCCTGGGACCAGCTTCGGAGGCTGGAAGAGTACGGCGGCGCCCTAGGCTTCACAGTCGTCGGAGTCGACGCTGAGGCGAAGAGGCGGGTCAGGGGCCTCACACGGCTTGTTAGGGAGGCCGTGGTTGTTGCGACTAACCCGGCTATGCTGTTCTACGAGCTGAAGAAGCACCTGGCCAAGCCCGGGTCGAGCCTTTTCACCCCCGTCTTCGAGAGCGTGGACCTTCTAGTGCTCGACGAGCTTGACTTTTATGATCCGAGGAGCCTCCACCTCCTCCTCGGAGTGGTCGCCGTCCTCTCGAGGCTCCGTGGAGGACTCCAGGTGGCTGTCCTAACAGCTACCCTCGCAAACCCCGAGGACCTGGCGGGGCTCCTAAGAGAGTATACTGGGAGGGAGTCCACCGTAGTCTCGGGCAGACCGTTCCACCCGGAGAACAGGGTATACGTCGTCATCGGGAGGGGGCTGGAGAGGGTTAGGCTACGGGCGCTGGAGGAGGCTGAGAGGAGAAGGCTAAGGCTCCCCGAGGAGATAGCCGAGGCCCTCCGGGACCCGGAGGAGTTCGCCAGGAAGGCGTACCTAGTCCTAGACTACTTCGAGGCCCAGGGGGTGGAGCTGCCGGGCATCGGCCTGGACCTGGCCGAGATACTATCATGGTACGCAACGGGGATTGTGGAGCCCGACGGCGTCACCCTAGTCTTCACGAGGAGTATTAACGAGGCCGAGAGGCTGGCCAGGGAGGTTGAGGCGCGCTTCCCCGAAGCCCGTGGGAGGATCGCGGCCCACCACCACCTGGTTTCCAGGGAGGAGAGGGCTCGGATAGAGGAGGCCGCCCGCCGGGGAGAGTTGAGGGTCGTAGTCTCGCCGAGGACCCTGAGCCAGGGGATAGACATTGGCACAGTGGTCAGGGTTGTACACGTTGGGCTCCCCGATAGTCTTAGAGAGTATAGGCAGAGGGAGGGGAGGAAGGGTAGGAGGCCCAGCATACCGTACACTGAGACTATCATAATTCCGAGGCGCAGGTGGGACCGGGACCTGCTACACAATGGCCCGCAGGGGCTTGTGGAGTGGCTCACGCTCCCCCCGGAGAGGGTGCACGTCGACCCGGAGAACCACTACATGGCCCTATTCACGGGGGCGGCCAAGCTGGTCTCACCATACTATCGGAGGGCCGCGGGCCCCCTAACAAGCCTGGAGAGGGAGGCTTTAGAGGCCGCTGGGGTTTTGAAGGGTGGAGCGGTCGACGAGGTCCAGTTGAAGAGGCTATGGCACAACCTCAACTTCTACGAGTACGGTCCACCTTATGGTGTGAAGCATGTCCTCCAAACTAGCG
>CAYRZG010000021.1:0-16067 GCA_964428695.1 uncultured Desulfurococcales archaeon | reverse complement strand
GAAGCAAGGCAATAGAATCCGATCTAATGGTTCTGAAGTATACAGTTGCCCGGGATCCGGACGACTTTGTGAAAGTATCCAGCATACTTTTGGAAGAGTTGAAAACACGCGAGCGTATATTGAGGGAGCTGGAAATCGTAAAGTCTAGCCTAGAGGCCATAAGCAGGGATATTGACCGCGTACTCTCCTTCGACCCCCGCCTAATAGACTACTATAAGACGCTCAAAGAGTCTAGGAGGAGGGTCCAGGACCTAGTTGGGAGTATAGACGATCCCGAGGTAGTGGAGATGGCTTCAAAGGTTCTAGAAGAGATAGATATATTAATCGAAAAGGTTATGGCTAAACTCAACGTTTGAGGGGTAAGAGTATGGCCCGCGTTAATGTTGAGGAGACGATAGCGATAAGTGGGCTTAGGCTTCCAAAGCAGGTTATCGAATATTATGGTGACACAGTTTTATCGATGGCGTCAAAGCTTATAGATGAAAGTAGGATTCCCGAGTGGATAGACAAGTTGTTCGCAGCAGAAGTATACTATGCATTCTACCTACCGATACCAACACTTGCACCCGCCGAGAACATCGACTCCCTGAGGCTCGCAGTGCTTAAGGTTATGTTGGAAGAGTCGTCGTTTTGGAGAGTGAAGCCCCAGACTTCTCTAGACAGGATTACGAGCCTCGTCGCGTCCGCCTCCTTCATAGAGCGTATAGCGAGGCTTCTTCCAAGGAGTTTAGCGTCACAGCTGGGCGATAACAATGCGGGTGGGGGCACAGGATACAATAATGTAGTGAGAAGGGCGGTTGAAGAGGCACTCGCGAGGGCTGCAAAGGATGCTAAGACGGCCAAAAATCTAGCATCGATAGTCTACTCCTCACTCCCAGGATCTACAAGCGAGCTAGCGTTCGAGGACGTGCTTGAAAGAATACTACTACTCTCGAGGAATACCGATATATCGAAGGTTCTCGACAAGATCTCTGGAGTCAAAATCCCGGGCGTGAAGAGTAGGACAGTAAGCAGATATTCAAGAGGGTGGATAGAAGGAGTGGAAATAGGCTCTGACGTTGAAAGGATACACTACAGCATGTTCGCGCTACCAGACGAGCTGTTCTACGCGTTACTCGCCGAGTCAAGACTACTACTATACAGAAAGGTCGTTGAAAGCGTCCGCGGACCCGTGTATGTCCTTATGGACAAGAGTGGCAGTATGTCCGGCACGAAAATAGACTGGGCGCGTGCGGTAGCAGTAGCACTCATGATTAAATCCATAAAAGAGAGGAGAGGATTCTACGCTAGATTCTTCGACGCGAGCCCACACGACCTACTGTATGTTAAGCCCACCCCTAAGCCAAAGATGATAATAGAAGCAATGGAACACCTAGCCAATGTAAGAGCGGGTGGAGGCACTGATATTACAAGGGCCCTAGTCGCGGCTACAACAGATATTTCAAGGAGGAGAGTTAAGCAGGGGACAGACATAGTTCTAATAACCGACGGGGAAGACTCGCTCTCCGCCCATGTAATTGAGGAGCTTGTTAAAGGCGTAAAGGCTAGGCTGCACACTGTGATGATAGGAGGAGATAATGAGACGTTGAGACAGGTATCTGATAGTTATATGAAGGCTGTAAGGCTAGACGAGAGGGAAATGTTAAAGGTAGTAGACTTTGTAAAGGTCAGGGAGGCTCAACACCATAAATCTTGACAACATTATCAACGTTTATCTTGTATAGGTATTCCTCGCTCAGTTTCCTGGCTAGTCTCTGCACGTGTTCAGCCATGGCCCAAGGATATACTACCGCTCCAGGCCTCATCGGGTCATCTATATGGTCGCTCTCCAGTACGAATACGGGATCTATTTTGCCGAGGACATTGTCTAGAAGCCTAGGAACGCCTGGTATAGTGGCTGAGTAGCCTCTAGCTGCCGCTTCAACGGCCATGCTAGGCTTTGAATGGTGGAATACTATTTTGCTCCTATGTTTTTCCGAGAGTATACGTGAAGCTACTCTATCTACAAGTTCCACGGTTATGCTGCCAGCGTTCTCTAGATGCATGTGAACGATACACCCATAGTCTGAGGCTATCTGAAGCGCTCTCTCAAGGATTAGCTCGCTTATAACAACTCTCTCGGCAGTTGTCTTGTAGTGTTGTCTGCCGACTTCTCCGATGCCGTCGAGTATGCCCTGCCTGCAATACTCTCCCATGGCCTCGACAACTTTGAGGCCCAGGTCTAGCGCGTCAACGGGATTCAACCTATACTTGTCGATTAGCTTGTCAACGTCGGCTGGATGGAAGCCGGCTAGACAGGCTGTGCGTAACCCGTTTTCTTCGGCTATCTTGCACTCCTGTACTAGTATGTCTTCAACAACCCTCCTGTAGCTTTCTACTCCCTCGAAGTCGATACCGTATGCCCAGGGTGAAAGAGCTACGATTGCCATGAACCAGCCGCCGCTCTCCTTAAACTTGTAGGCTATCTTCTCGGCTCCCAACCCCCTGACAGGGTTTGTGTGAGTGTGGCCGTCTGCTACTGGAACCTGCAAGGCTCAACCCTCTACTATTATTGCGGGCTTTGCTGGCAGGGCTACTTTACCCTTTGGAGGCCTAACCTCTTCCTCAGTCGTAACGGTAACTTCTAGACCCGTCTCCCTGGATAGGAAGTTGGCGGCGTCCTGCAGAGCGCGCAGCTCTAGCTCTCTCGGTATTAGGAGGTTAGTTATCTCTGGGTACTTCATAATTTGTGGGACGAGGCTGCCAGCCTTTCTTCTAACGTCTCCTTCGAGCGTCGATATGGCTGACCTTATGGCGTCGCGTAGGGATTTACCAGCCTGCTTCTCTCGGACTACCGCTTCGAGGAGCTTGTACTTCCATTCCTCTGCTACTATTATGATTGCCCTCTTACCGTTTTTCACGAACTTAGACACTTCTTTAATATCATCAAGTGTCCTCCTAACTATCTCTTCCGCCTTCTCAGCAGACGGGTTTATCTTCGAATAGTCTGGCTCGGGCCACGGGCTTGTGGAGGCGAAGGGCTTCTTTCCAATTGCCTCCCAAGCCTCCTCTGCAGTGTGTGGTACGAACGGGGCTAGCATTAGAGTCACAGCCTCGATGTACCTGTTTACAATATCCTTATGCGGGGTTCCGGCTCTCCTAATGTACCAGCGGTAGTGTGCCTGCAGTCCATAGTATGCTTTTACTAGAGCGGTCTTGAAGTTCGTCTTCTCCATCTCCTCTGTAACTTCCGCTATGGTCCTGTTTAGGACGCTCTCAAACCAGTCGTCGATGCTTACCCTATTCTCCCTTCCCTTTCCATAGTTTTGCCTCGCGAATTCTATCCATGACACAAGCTCCTCTACAGCCTTGGTTGCAACGCTGGGCTCGAAGTTAGCATCGTCTAGTCCCGCGTCCGCCCCAGCTAGGGTTTCCGCCCATCTAGTGGCGTCCGCCCCCCACGTTTCTATCGCGTCCTTCAATAGTATGAAGTTGCCCTTGTGCTTCGCCATTTTCTCGCCCATCACGAGTACCCATCCATTAACACCGATGCCTCTAGGCCACTTCTCCCTGGGGAAAACCGCTACATGGTGGAAGATGAAGAATGTTAGATGGTTTGCAATAAGATCTTTTCCGCTTATCCTAAGGTCTACCGGATACCAGTATTCGAACTCTCTCCTCATCTCCTCTAGAAGCGACTTTGGTATACCCGTCTTCTTCTCCAGGTCAGCCGGGTCACCTCTGCCTAGGAATATGTAGTCGAAGACCTCGGGGGTTAGCTGCTCCGGCCTGATACCGTATATTTCAGGGTGCTGCGTGTACTTAGCTATCGTGTAGTAGGCCATGTATATTGTCGAGTCGCTGAGGCTCTCAACGACCCACTCCGGGTCCCATGGCAGGGGTGTTCCAAGTTCACCCTTATGGGTGAAGGCCCAGTCTCTCAGCCAGTCTATGTTGGAGTGGAAGACGCTCCTGAGAGAGTCGGGGAAGAACTTCATCTTGTCTACAGCTTCGTGGGCTAGCTTTTTCCAGTTCTCGTCACTGTAGCGGATAAACCACTGGTTCTCCACGATCTTCACGTGAGTTCTCGCGCCACACCTACAGTATACTCTCTCTGGCAGCGTATAGACTTTTACGGCCTTACCCTCGCCTACTAGCCACTCAACTATCTCATCCTTTACCTCGTATACTTTCCTGCCAGCCCAGCGCCCCGTGATCTCTAGGAGTATACCCGTATGGTATTCCTTAGAGTAGATCTCCTTTGTGGCAGCCTCCAGCTTCCACCTCTCATCTTGGCTCTTCACACCCCTCTTCTCAACAGCATCTTTTGCGGGTATGCGTGAGTACCCCTCAACTTTTATCAGCGGTATGGGCTCTATTCCCTCGACTATATTTTCCGATAGACCATACTCACGAAGTATTGAGGGATCCCTCTTGAGATCCATGAGCGCCGCGTAGTCGTAAGGTGCATGGGCGGGGACGCTCATCACTATGCCAGTGCCGAGTTCTGGGTCGACAAACCTGGCGGGTAGTACTGGTACCCAGTCTCCTGTGACAGGGTTTCTAACCATCCTCCCCAGGAGGTCAATGCCTTTAACCCTGCCTTTAATCTCGACGTTATGCTTCTGGTCGGCGAGCTCTGCAGCCATGTACTCGTTGATTACCCATTCTTCGCCGTCGACTATGGCTATTAGATAGTCGTTGTCCGGTCTCACCCAAAGATTTGTAACGCCGAAGATAGTCTCGGGCCTAAAGGTAAGAGCAGGGTACACGCGGCCCGTCTCGTCGAAGAATTTTATGATTACAGCCTCAACGGGAGAGATGCCTGCATACTCGTCGGGTCTATCATGGTCGCCTACGACCTTCTTCTCTTTAGGACACCATACTACGGGGTGGCTTCCCTTTGCAACGAGCCCCTTCTCCTTAAGCTTATAGTACTGCCATTCCACGAACTTGCTGTAGTAGGGGTTGAGTTTTGTCGTATAGAATTCTCTTCTCCAGTCAATACTCATACCGTACCTTTCGAGATCCTCCCTCCACTTTTTCGTGAAATAAAGTACCCAATATTCGGGATTTTTGAACTTTTCGATCTCATCGTCGGGGATCCCATAGGTTTTCAGTATGCTGATAATCTTCTTGTCGCCCTCCCGCAGCCTTAGAGCGGCGGCTACTATAGGGCCTCCCGTGGCATGCCAACCCTGAGGGAATAGTACATTATACCCTCTCATCCTCTTGTAGCGAGCCATAATGTCGACTCTCAGTATAGTGTATGCCCCGCCCAGGTGAGGCCTCCCGTTAACGTAGGGGAATGGGAAAGTTATGAAGAACTTCGGCTTAGACTCGTCGGGGTCGGCCTCGTAAATCCTCGATTCCCTCCAAGCCTTCTGCCATTTAGCCTCTATAGTCTTTAGCTTCTCGACCAGCTCAGCTGGAGGCTTCTCGATCTCGCCTAGAATACTAGCCAATACCAGCTCCCCCGCGCCCGCGCCCGGTGAGGGCTAGCGTCGAGAGTATTAAGGCCTCAACTTTCAACTAGGCATCGGTGCAGCGTATGCCGGGCGAGCCAGTGTACGAGAAGGTCCTCGAGGGCGAGGCCAAGGTTGGCAAGGTTCTCGCGGGAGTTGAAGAGCTGATGCTAAAACCCGAAGACCTCTCAAGCCCTGCGAGCCTCCAGATGGCGCTAACCAGAATACTGGAGGCGGCAATGCGGCTCGCATCCCAGGGCGGCTTCAGGGAGAAGTACATAGCCGAGGTTAGGGTTCGGGACGACCAGGGGAGGCCCGTCATAATAATAGTTGACCTGGGAGAGTCCGTGCCTCCCCTGCCGAGCGAAAAAGTCAAGGCTCGAGTAAAGATTGAGCTGCTTGACGAGCCCAGGGAAGGCTAACCTCTCCTCCGTCTAGACTGTCTCTTCCTCGGAGTTTTCTCCTCCGCCTCTATGACGTATACACCGAACCCGAATAGCCTCCTGAATACCTCGTCGACAAACTTGATGTATGCACCACGCTGGCCTAGCATAGGCCCGAGCTGTCCCCTTGCAACGACTAGTCTAAGCTCGGGACCCGCAAAGTCTGAGTCTAGGACGTGTTTGTGGATCCATGAGACCGGGTGGAAGGCCCTAATGTACTCTTTGAAGTCCAGGGTGAGGGGTACCGCTCTCAGCTTCATTTCGACGTCCTCCTCTATTGCTGTTATCCGCTCTCCCTCGCGGCCAATCAATCTACCAAGATGGGACTCCTTCACAACTATTATGGCGTCTGGCACGTGTTCGCTTTCAATCTCCCACTTCTTCTTAAGGTCGACTAGGTTGACAACGGTTATTATATCAGCGTCTGGCGCGTGTGTTCTCGCCGTCTCGAAGATCCTCCTCTCAACCTCGGATAGCTCCCTCCTCCTAACGATGAGTTCTAGGAGCAGCCTTATTCCACGCTTAGCTCCCGGCCTCACTATGTCCTTTAGGCCAAGATCTACTACGTCGGCGGTCTCCTCGCCGAGTAGTATCTCCCTGGCTATCACCGCTCCATGGCTGCCAGTATCCCTCTGAAAGACAGGGTCGCCGGCGATTATGAGCCGGCTGTTCTTCCCGAGCCTGGTTATAATTTCGATGACCGACTCAGGGGGAGTGTTCTGAACGTCATCTAGCAATATAACAGAGTTATCGAACGTCCTTCCCCTCAGGAGGTGCGGGTCTATTAGGACGAGCTTTTTCTCCTTTACCAGGTTCTCTATTGTCGCCTCTCCTAGTATTGGGCCGAGAATGTCTACAATGTACTCCATTGCATGCTTCCTATAAGACTCAGGGTCGCTCAGAACAGTGAGCTCTCGGCCTGTTGCAACATCTATGACCGGCCTGGCTACTATGAGTCTGTGATAGTCGCCCTTGACAACTGCGGAGACTCCATATGATAGGCTGAACAAGCTCTTACCCGTGCCGGTCGGACCGAAGACTCCTACGAGATCCTTGTCTCCCTCCAAAGCCTCCTTGAGTCTAGCCTGCCCCTCAGTCTTAGGCTCTAGTTTTTCGAAGAGTTCGGCCGCCTCCACTGTCTTCCACCCACTATAATGTTCGGGTTAGGAGGATGTGCCGGGAAATATTCTTGGCGCCAGCCCGCCCGCTAGGTCTTCGTAGAAAGCCCACCTCTCCCTCGCCGTGTCCACTAGTTTAGGGTCTAGCTCGAGGAGTCTAAGCGGGCCATGGATCTTAGCTTGAACGGCCTCTCCAATAGGGGAGTAGGCGGTCGACCCTCCTCCAGTGAGCCTCCCATCCGGGTATACTACGCCCACGCTGTTCACGCCTATAGTGTAGACAGTGTTCTCAACGGCTCTAGTGGCCAGCACTGACCTCCACAGGTTAACTCTGTTGGTTGGAATGCTAGCCGGGTTGTATAATATAGTGGCCCCTCGAAGGGCATGGGCTCTAGCAACTTCCGGGTAGAAGATATCAACGCATACTATGCAGGCTATTCTAGCACTACCAACGTTAACCGGATCCAGGAGCCTGCCCGGCTCAAGCCTGCCACGCTCCCCTACAGCCTTGCTTGGAAACACCTTCTCGCATGCATTGACAACGTTACCCTCAATGTATGCTAGCCCGGTGCTTCGAGGCCTCCTGCTACCCGGATACAGGGTATACGCTGCTCCGGCGAACACGTTCCCATTCCAGGCCTTCCCGATTCTCATGACGATGGACGCATACTTCTCGTACTCCACAGGGTCTCTGGTAAGCCAGTTTTCCGGCAGAAGGAGCGTGTAACCCTCGCTCCCAAACAACCTATATTTCTCAGAAACCTTTAATACATATTCAAGGTTCAGTTCTGGGCTCGGGGACCTGCTTGTCTCTAGTACTGCTAGTAGGACTGCGTTCATCCACCTCCCCTAGGGACAGTAGCGTCGAGGAGGCTAATGTTCCTGCGAGCCCCGGAGTTAGTTGCACCGCGTAGAAGCTGTAGAGGGTCTTGTTCCCGAGGGCCATGACGAGGAGGTATACTGCGAAAACCATAACATAGTTGAGGGGGCCCGCTAGAACCCTTTCCGAAAGATTGCGGCCTGAAGCCAACAGTAGGGCAATTAGTATAGTGGTGGCAATGCCATAGAGGTGGAGAACTGTATTGGTAACTGCCGCGACGGGTCCGGGCTGGAAAGTGTAGTAGAAGGGGTTAACATTAAACACCCAGCCCATGGGGGTCGATGTAGGAGGCCCCGGCGGTCTGGAAGTGGTATGCCAGCCTAGGGCTCTAAGAGTCTCTTCAACTAGCTGAGCCGGAGTAAACATTGCTAGTAGGGGAAGATGTACTAGAGTAAATGAGGAGAACGCTAGAAGAATAGCCTCCGCCGACGACCTTAGCTTATATCGCAGGCTATCACCAGGCCTTATCGCCACCAATGCTAATATGGCAAGGAGGGCCGACACGCCGCTATACTTAACGCTAGTAGCGAGACCGGCTAGTATGGCGGCTAGCCTAAACCTCCCATATGATGCAGCCAACATTGATAGTGTTAGGAAGAACGCTAGATGAATATCCAGCATTGCTAGGGACGCCGACCTGTATAGTATAGGGTCAGCAGAGGCAGCAATGGCAGCGACGGCCCCCGCTAGAAGGCCTTTCACACTACTAGGCCTTCCCACAGCCGATACCGCCAGGATTATTAGAGTAGCCTCTACTATGCCCGGCACTCTCCAGCATAGAGGCCTGTCTCCGCAGGCAACAATAGCTAGGCCTATAATGTACTTACCTAGAGGGGGATGCTCCAAATTGTAGTAGTTCGCGTCAGTTTTACCGCTGAAAGCTGTTTCGTTAACGTTGTAGTGGAACAAGTCCCGTAATAGTCGGCGTGCCGAGTCGACATAGTATATTTCGTCGCTAGTATAGGACTTGTAGGAGGATGCTAGCTTGTAAGCCAAGAGGACCGTGTGGGATATGGCTAAAACAATGGCTAGAACATATACTATGATAGCAGCCGTTAAGGCAGTCCTACTATGATCCTTAGCACCTATAGCGGTCAGCGTAGCTCAGCCTCCTCATCGCCCCCTCGGACGCCTCTACTCTTCATCCCCACGGATACAAGTCCTTTCAACGACTATTAAACCCCGGCCGTCGATAGGCTATAATGAACACCGGTGGATTGGGTTTGGTGAGAAGGCGTAGGAAAAAGAGGGAAGACGTCTACAGCACCAATTATGAGAGACTTAGCACTTACCCGTCCTTTAGGCAAGCTGCCGTAAAGAGCGGTCCCGACAAGCCAGGTCTACGCCCAGGAGCAGTGATAAGAATTAGGGTTAGCGGTGTCGACGATGACGGCCGTCCAGTAGGCCAGTACATGGGATATAGAATCGTGGTTGAAGATGCCGATGTCGACCCGGGAGTAGAGTTGAAGGTAAGAATAGAGTCTGTCACCGGGAGGACAGCATACGGTAAACGGGTAGAGTAAGCGGAGAGGATAAGTCCGATACTAACCGTTAAGGCCCCTAGACTCCGACACGGCAGAGCGGAGGGGCGATGAAGGTGAGCGCGCAGAAGGAAGGGTTGCAAGAGGCTACGAGATGCCGGCCGAAAAAGGATTTCATAAGACACATAGTTAACCATGTGCTCGCCGAGGCTGCAGATAAGATACCTGTGCCCGTATTCAACGATCTCCGGGCCGCGTTCTCCAGGGCAGAGGACAAGTTTAGGTTCGCACTGTTCGGCGGGGACCCTGCTAGAATTCTCGACTACCTACAGTCTGATGACTGGAAGAACCTGGTAGAGTATGCCAAGAGCTTTAACGTAGAATGGGTTTTAATATCAATACTTGAATCGCTATATAATGCATACAGGGAGGACTGCCCTCAAGTGGCTGAGGCTGCTAGAAGCATAGCTGAAAAACTACGGAAGGAGGAGTCAAAAACAGGACAGCTGCTCACACCGGATGTTGTGCTGAGAACGCTTAGGATAAGAGGGTACAAGGTGGAGAGGGGGCCAGGTGGGACAGTTGTGGTCGAGGGCGTAAACTTTAGAGCCGAACTGGAGATCGTGGACGGCGTGATAAATTATACTATCTGCAGGACTGGCAAGACGACTACGATAGAAGGTGTCGAGGCTAAAATGAAGAAGATTAGCGAGATCTAGCCCTTCACCCTCGCCAGGAGGGCCACTAGCGGGTAGGGACAACACGCTGCGAGCTTCAATACTAGCGTGAGGCTCAGCTTACCCTTAAGGAAGTTCTCCCAGAACCATCTTGGAAGCGCCTTTAATGCCTCCGCGGCGCTCCTCGGATGAGCCGATGCTATCATTGAGAGAAGCATCTTTGATATGAGTGCCTCCGCGGCGAGGTTAGATGCGAGCCTGGAATATGCGCTGAGGGGGTCCCCCGCTCGCAGGGCTTTGGCTAGCATTAATGCCGAGAGTAGGGCCATTCTGTTCCCTTCCCCTCCTGCAGCGTTGATAAGGCCCGCCGCCTCGCCGATTCGAGCGATGCCGGGCGAGGAGAGTTTCACATCCCCCCAGATGTGTATGAGGGATCCCCTCTCGTCGACAACTTCTGCCGGGCCGAGCTCACGCTGTAGCCTCCTAAGGGCTACTCTCCTCGCATAGTCAATACTCCTACCATAGTAGCCGGCTCCAGCATTTACTAGCCTACCGTCGTCTGAGGCAGGGAACACCCAGTAGAGCCCGGTATTGGAGGGTTCGAAGTCTAGGAGCGCTGTGCCGGGGTCCCAGCTATCCACTCTTGCTATGACCCTGTAGACCAGCACGTGTTCCCCGAGGCTTGGGGGTCGCGTGAATGGGCCCCTAGCGTCTACGATCAAATCGTATCTTCCCGCAAGCTCTTCGAGCCTCTTGGGGCTGTGTAGGTGAATCTTGGCACCCTCTGAAGCCGCCACCTCTCTGAGATAGCCGACAAACCTGCTCTTGTCTATGATTTTCCAGACCGGTCCTCTAAGGTCGAGTGTTGCAGCAGGCTCACCCTCCACCCTAACATCAAAGCTGTTAACAATGGTTTCAACGGCGCCCGACTCCTCCACTATGCTATCGTACTCGGCGCGGTATGTTAGAGCGTCTCCGCAGGCTTTGCGATACTCTCCCGAAGAGTCGAAAGCCTCAACTGTGAATCCGAGCTTCGAAGCCTCAGCGGCAAACATGGACCCCGCGGGACCCAGGCCAACTACAGCTATTCGCATAACATCTCTCCACTAAGATGCAGAGCCGGGCTCGGGGATAATTAGCCCCAGTACTAAACGCCTCTGGGGGACGAAGGGTTTGAAGCTGTTCGTAGAGGCTACTAAGAGTAGGACGGGTCTGCACGCGGCAAGGAGTGTAGTAGTCATAGTAGGCAGGGGAGAGGCTAGGATTATCGACAAGCCGACCGCCAGGAGTAGGGGGACGTACTCTCGAGGGCTAGCCGGGGAGGTCGACGTGGAAGCTAATCCGGGAGAGCATGTAGTGTGGGTCTGGCTTGCTAGGAATCCCCGAGGCAGAGTAACCGGTAGAGTAAGAGTATACTCCTGGAAAGGCGATCTACTGCTAGAGGCTGTTATACGCAAGCGGAAGGTTAGGAGATCCCGGGGAGACCCCTCTCTAGGGTGGGTCGTCGAGACGGCTCTATCCGCGCTAGGGTTATCATCCTACATTCGCCGCTACAACTGGGCTACAGGCGGGGGCTAGCATAGTGCAGAGGATAAGCGAGTACAACCAGTATGTAGAACTAGTACGAGCGCTCGCATCGCGACAGAAGGGCAGGATTATACATGTCCATGTAGAGCGCCACGGCGACCCAGAGCCCGGGCCTAGCGTAGACGAGGCTGGACTGCCCGACCCTCTCTCCAACGCGCTGAAGCGGTATGGTATAGAGAGGCTTCACAAGTTCCAGTTCGAAGCGCTAAAAGCATACCGGGAGGGTGGAGACCTGATAATAGTAGCGGGCACAGGGACCGGGAAGACAGAAGCATTCATGATACCCGTGCTGGAAGACATCATAAGGCTCGGAGAATCCGTTAGGAGGCCCTACGCGATAGTCATGTATCCAACAAAAGCCTTGGCAAGGGATCAGATAGTCCGAATGAAGAGGCTAGCCGAGGGAATGCTAGGGGTTAAAGTCAGGGTACTAGACGGTGACACGCCCCGCGGGGAGAGAACAGAAATCTACGCTGACCCACCTCATATTCTAGTAACGAACCCGGACATGATGCATTACGGCATGATATACTCTCATCATATTAGAAGGCTTGTCTCACGCGCGAAAGTCCTAATCTTGGACGAGACCCATGTTTACAACGGAGTGTTTGGAAGCCACGTCCGCTGGGTAATCTATAGGATGGAGAGGCTCGCTGGAAGCCTAAGAGTAGTTGGAGCTGGAGCAACGATAGGCAACCCTGAGAGTCTTGGAGAGAAACTATTCGGGCGGAAACCTAAAGTTATAGAGGGGCCGCCCAGGCGGCGTGGTACAGCTATACACCTCCTAGTTGACATAGGATCGGGTAGCAGATGGTCACTGGCTGCAGCGATAATCTCCTCGCTATCGAGGAGGGGATTGAAGGTCTTAGGCTTCGTTGACAGCCAGCAGATGGCGGAGCTCATAGCAAGGATAGCCAGGCGTAGTTTTGGAGTAGAGGTGGGAGTACATAGGGCAGGGCTACCTCCGAGTTATAGAAGGAAAGTCGAGGAGGACTTTAGGTCGGGAAAAATCAACGCGGTCGTAGCCACTCCTACAATGGAGCTTGGCATAGACCTGGGAGACCTAGACGTTGTTGTAATGGCCCATCTACCCCATAGCTATAACAGTTATGTCCAAAGGGCGGGGAGGGCCGGCAGGAGAGGAAAGCCAGGCCTCATAATAACACTTCTAGGCGACGATGCGATAGAAGCATATTTCGCCAGGAGGCCGAAGGAGTTCTTCTCACAGAAACCGAGCCCAAGCTACATAGAGCCCGGAAACCCGGAGATAGCGAGAACCCACCTAGTAGCGCTCCTCCTTCAGGAGGGCATCCTAGACGAGGCTAGCCTACCAAGGGAAATGGGGAGAGTTGTAGACGAGATAATAGCACTGGGACTGGCAAAAAGGCTGGGAGGGAAGCTCTACCCAAACTGGAAAGCGGCCAAGGCCTACCTAGACTCGCAAGAGGGATTGAGGAGCAGCGGGCCCAGGGTAGCTATATACGATGGGAGCGAGGAAATAGGTTATAGAGAGATGCCGTCAGCCCTCTACGACCTCTATCCCGGCGCAATCTACTACCATGCGGGCAGGGCGTATGTAAGCTTGGAACTCGACCTGGAGAAGTACAGGGCGAAAGTACGCAAATTAGACGGGGATGTGGGCTTTTATACAAAGCCGCTATACACGGTAGACGTGACTGATATTCTAGAGGAAGACGAAAGAACGCTGGGTCCACTCAGGATTATCTATGCCGAGGTAAAACTAGTTGTAATCGTCACAGGCTATGTTGTACGAGAAGAATACACTGGAAGAAAGCTCTATGTCCAAGAGTATAGGGAACCCGTCACATGGTCATACAGAACTAAGGCTATGATAACCAGGTATCCCAACCCAGGTATAAAGTCGCCAACAAGGCTAATCAGCGGCTACCACGCACTAGAGCACGCATTGATCTCGGCTGCCAGACCAGTGGTCGGCGTATCCGATACCGACCTCGGCGGGATAAGCTACCCCTCAGGCCATATAGTCATATACGACTCAACCCCGGGAGGCCATGGTGGGGCTAGGCTAGTCTTCGAGAGGCTCGAGAAAATACACGACATTGCAGAAAACATACTATCCGATTGCGATTGCGAGGACGGCTGCCCCAAGTGCGTCTACTCGCCATACTGTGGCAACAACAACATGTTCCTCTCCAGAAGGGCGGCCCTGGAGATACTGAGAAACGTGTTCAGGCTTGAGAGGCTTGGAAAGGTAAGGCCGATGAAAGTGGAGGCTCCCACAGGCAAGCCACTAGCATAAGAAATATTATAATATATGGTAGATTAAATATCTAGATTAAAAGATTGTTTGTTGGGTGTGGGTTTACTTCTCCGCGAGTAGCTTCTCCGGCTTCTTGGCAGCCCTCTCTAGGAAGGCCCTGGCAGTGGCCTTCTCCTCCTCGGTGGCGTTGTCGTCGTAGCAGAACCACCAGTCTAGGCACTTGTACTGCTCCAACCTCTTCTTCGCCTCCTCTACCGTGCTGGCAGGCGGCACGATTAGCTTGTCGCCGATTATCTCGTTGTTGGGCCAGTTGGCTGGGACGGCTCTGCCGTACTTGTCGCTTAGCTGTAGGGCTAGCACCATCCTTAGTATCTCGTCGATGAGCCTGCCTAGCTCTAGCGGGTAGTATAGGATCGCCCTAATCACTCCCTTGTCGTCGACTATGAAGACGGCTCTCACTGTGTGGGTGCTGCTCTCGGCGTGGATTAGGCCTAGCTTCTTAGCTACAGTTCCCTGCGGGTCGGCGATTATCGGGAATGGAATCTGGACGCCGACTTTCTCCTCGATCCACTCCTTCCACTTGATGTGGCTGTAGGTGCTGTCGACGCTTAGGCCTATTAGCTCGGTGTTGAGCTTCTTGAAGTCCTCATACCTCTGTGCGAAGGCCACGAACTCGGTTGTACAGACTGGCGTGAAGTCGGCTGGGTGGCTGAATAGTACGAACCACTTGCCCTTGAAGGCGTCGGGTAGCTTTATCACACCGTGGTCGGTTACGACCTCCATCTCTGGGAACTTCTCGCCGATTAGGGGTATGTTCCCGGGCATTCTCATCTCACCTCTCCGGGGCCTGTGCCCGAAATGATTTCTACCTAGTAACGGGATTATAAAGGTTTCCCAGTACATATGTGACCGAAGGAGATATGAGGGCTAGTTCGAACAATTACAATAGATTAGTGTTAATGGATACTGGCAGGCGGTAAGGCTTAATTAACCCCACACTTCTAGTCCCATCCATTGGACGGGGTGCGGCGGTCGTCTAGCCTGGACTAGGACGCCGGCCTGCCAAGCCGGAGGTCCCGGGTTCAAATCCCGGCCGCCGCACCACCCTCCCCTCCTCGGGAGGTCGTGAAATGATCAAGGATCTGCTAGTACCGGCTTGTAAGGCGGTAACGCTGGTGTTTGGGGAAGCCTCAATGCTAGCACTGGGAATGGCCCTATTCACCATAATGCGCAGGCGAGTATATTCGCTGAGACTCGCTACTGCCCTACTCATAGTTTCCTCGACAACAGGTCTACTGAAGGCGTTGACAAGGATCCCGAGACCCCCGGCCAACGAGTGGCTAGTTGACGCCTACGGATACTCGTTCCCCAGCGGCCACGCAGCGGGATCGACGGTCCTAGCCCTCTTTCTCGTAGACGTGTATGGCGCGTATCTACTCCCATTATCGCTTCTTCTCGCCGCCTGCGTGTCCCTGTCGAGGATTGTACTTGGAGTACACTGGCCCAGCGACATAGTAGGAGGAGCAATTGTTGGAGTTATAGCATACCTTTTAGCTAACAGGTATGGAGATGACGGCAGGATCCTGAAACTACTCCTGGCCTCCACTATATACTCGTCTATAGCCTCACTCTTGGCCTTCCACCTAGACCCCCGAAACCCTCTACCGGCAATATTGTTATCGACATCCCTAGGTGTACTAGCTGGAGTCCTCACAGCGCGCAAATGGGGCTTCGAGAGCGGCCTTCTTCAACCCCTCCCCCTAGAATGGAGTCTCGTGCCCTTAGCGTTAGCGTTGCCTGCATGGGTAGTCGTTGCGGAATCCGTTTTGGATAGTAGGCTAAACATTGAAACCCTTGCCGCCTCATTTCTAGCGGGGCTGATAATAGTTTTAGGTAGAGCCCTACCATTCAAAGATGGTAGAGTATGGCGTCTAGGCTTGAGGTGTAGGCTTTGTCGAAGAGGCTGGGATGGCTCGAGAAGGCTGCTATGCTAATACCTGGCTATCGAGGGTATAAGAAGAGAGAACTACTGCGTGATGACGACAAGAGGTTAAGGACTTATGTCGCGAGCGTCCTTAGAGAAGCATCGCAACTCCTACAGCAGGCTTCCAACGAGCTTGTCCAAAGGCTGGGACCCCAAGCACTGTCGTGGCTCCAAGCCCCCGGGAATCCTATAGAACAGTTGAACACAGCCT
>CAYRZG010000020.1:0-16779 GCA_964428695.1 uncultured Desulfurococcales archaeon | reverse complement strand
GTTGCCCGTCGGCGGGTCCCGGTGGCATGGAGTCCTAGTATTGGAGGCCGAGCCTTGGAAGAGGGTCCTCCTCCTCATGACTGGTAGCGTCGCCCAGTGGCTCCAGCCCGGGGAAAGGGTTAGGGTGGAGGCGAGGGTCGAGCCCCGCCAGGCTGTTGGAGGGTATATCCTCAACCTGTGCGACTACCGCCTCTACAGGCTCGACTGGGGCGGCGTGCTCGTATGGCCTCCGTGGAGTAGGGTGTTGAGGATCGAGAAGCCCTACTATAGGCGGACTATAGTGGCGAGGGAGGCAGTGTCGGAGGAGGACTATGAGGAGATAGCCGGCCTGGAACAGTATCATTACGCTAGCAAGGAGGAGCTTGTAGCGGTATGGAAGTGTCCTAGGTGCGGGTATATCGTGGAGGCTAACACTAGGCCCCGCTGCCCCCGGGACGGGACCCCGATGCTAATCCAGGAGATCCGTGGCAGCCTACCCTCTAGCAGGTTCCTGGTCCTGGAGCTGGTGGATAGGAGGGCCTACGAGCCCCGCATAGTCGGCTATGTGAGGGTCGACACCCCCATACCCCTCATGCACCGCCGAGTCCCGGTTGACGGAGGCTACATGGTAGAGAAGCTGATAAGGGAGAAGGTGTTCCCCAAGGACTGGTTCCACCCTACATTCTGGCCTATCAAACCGTCGGAGAGGAGGCGCATACTCCGCATGTTCCGGGAGCTTGCAGGCATCTACGGCAAGAGGCTCGCCAGGGCAATGGTCGGCCACAGGATAGCCGAGGAGGCGCTAGCCAGGGCCAACACTGCCGCCGCCAGGATAGCGAGGGTGGTGGTACACCCCGACTACCGCGGCGGAGGCCTGGGCGTCCTAGCTGTTAGGGCGGCGGTTGAGTGGATAAGGGAGAGGCGGGTCCCGGAGATGAAGAGGGAGAAGCACATAGTCGAAACCATAGCGGCAATGGCGAGGTACAACCCGTTCTTCGAGAGGGCCGGCTTCTACTACATGTGGGACACTGCCAGCGGGAGGCCTGTGCTCATGTATCCCCTCAGCGAGGAGGCTAAGAGGAGGATAGAGGAGTACCTTAGGAGCGACCCTGTCGGCAAGACTCATGGGGGGAGGCTTTACAGGCCACGCTACAAGCCCGCCCCGCCTCTGGACGCACCCATAGTGTTCGAGCAGGTGTCGAAGGGCTACCGGAGCGAGCTTAGCCTTGAGGGGCTTAGGAGCGACGTGGCCGACGCTCTCAGGGCGTTCGGGGTTGAGAGGAGGATAGTCGAGAGGAAGGTGCTCGACGAGGTCAACCTAGAGATACCGCCCGGCAGCATTGTGGCCGTGGTCGGGGCGAGCGGGGCCGGGAAGACCACGCTACTCCGCCTCATACTCGGCGCCGCCCTCGGCCTGGAGGATGCCATCTACAAGCCGGACTCCGGCACGGTTAGGGTCCCCGAGACCGCCAGGGTCGCCGCCCTCCTGCCCGGCGAGCTTGAGCCCGAGTTCGGCCGGGGGAGCTTGCTGGAGGAGATAACCGCCAAGACCGGAGACGTTGTAGAGGCTCTCGAGATTCTGAGCGCCGCTGGGATAAGCGACGCCGTACTCTACAGGGCGAGGTTCGACGAGCTATCCACGGGGCAGAAGGAGAGGGCCAAGCTAGCCGCCCTCCTGGCAGAGAAGCCCAACCTCCTAGTAATCGACGAGTTCGCCGCCCACCTAGACCCTATAACGGCGGCGTGGGTCGCCGGCAGGATTGCTAGGCTAGCCAGGAAGCATGGGATAACAGTCATAGCGGCAACCCACAAGCGGGAGGTGCTAGAAGCCCTGGCCCCCGACAAGGTATTTGTGGTGGGCTACGGCAGGGTGGTAGAGGGGGGAATGGACAGCCTCTAGCCCCCGGGTGCTGGGGCTTGAATCTTAGGCTGGCGGCCGAGGACTGTGCCAGGAGCCTGCTACGCATCTACGAGTCCCAGCCGCTGCACGGGGTTAGGGTTGAGAGGCTCTGGACCGGCAGCGAGGGGGATGAGGTAGAGGTCGACGTATACGTTAAGAGCACCCTGGAGCCGAGTATAGATGAGATACCCGTGCTCCAGGCTATACTGGAGGGGCTCCAGGGGGTTAGAGTCACGGTTTACAGCTACGATCCAGTCGCCGACGCCGGCCGGGGCGGGGGGTATGTTGCATTCCGCCTCGTCGAGCGCGGCCTGAGGATGGGGAAGCCCTTCATACTAGTCCTGCCGGGGCAGAGGAGCCTTGTGCTGGCTGGCTTCCTCGAGGAAGACGAGTGGCAGGTGATAGAGGAGAGCCTCGCAATCAAAGCGACTGTCACGGCGGGCAACATCCTCTACCTGCCGGAGCCGGGTGCGGCTGGAAAGGCGAGGCTAGTGGCCAAGCTGAACAGCGAGCAGTCCTACGAGAGGGTCCGGTGGCTCACCAGGATAGCCGGGGAGCTGGGTGTGAGGCTCGGCCGCCCCCTCTTCCTCCAGTCTAACAGGGAGATATTCGAGCACGTATTCTCGCTCGGGCGTCGGGGGCCCCTCGAGAGGGTCCCGGTGAACAAGCTAGCGGCGTACACTAGCACCCTCGCCGAGTGCGGTTATCTAGACGGTATTAGGAGGCTGACGAGGATCGAGGCGTCCACCCACTACATTTACGCCCACCGGGTCCCCGGCTGGCTCCTCGACAGGGTAGCCGAGAGGCTAGAGACTATACTGAGCATAGAGTTAAGGGGAACCCTCTACAGCCTCGCATTCCAGGGGGCCTCCAAGGTTTTCGAGGACATATTGTCGAGGATTGGATCCTAGCCTAGTCCTCCAGCCCTTGCGGCTCGTCGACTATCTTCCTCCCGGCAACAACCTGGTCTACGCTGTGTATAACACAGCCTAGCAGGTCTAGCTTGTCCTTCACCTGGTCGAAGTCGATGTTCTCACCCTCGATAGTAATGCTCACCGTTAGAGTCTCCACGTCGACCTCCTTGACAGTAATGTTTACGCCGTCGACCCCGGGGAGGCTCGCGAGCTCCCTTGCAACATCCACGACGGTGGGCCCCTTTAGGGGCTTCAGCACGTCGAGGACTAGCCTCCTAACGGGTGCAGACAACCCTCCCGCACCACCCGCCTAACATAGCATGCTGTGGGGGGATTTCAAGGTTGGGAGCCAACCTCTAAGAGCCTCCTCAGCTCGCCGGGGACTTCAACCGCCCTACCCTGCCGGGGGTCGAAGGCGACCACTGTAATGGAGCCCTCCGCCGAGAGCCATCCCCTGCTCTCATTGTAGACTCGGAACCTGTAGATTATGCTCTTCTCTCCAACCCTGGCTTCCACGATCTCCACGCGGAAGCAGTCGTGGGTGTGTAGTGGCGCCTTAAAGTCGCACTCCACCCTAACCCTGGGGAACACTAGGGTTCCGGGCCTCCACCCTCCCAGCCTTGATACTATAAGCTCCTCCTCGGCGCGCTCACAGTAGCGTAGTATGCTCGTGAAATGAGCTATCTGGGCGGCGTCGGTGTCGCTCCAGTACACTCTACCCCTGTAAACATGGAGAGGCCCCGGCACTCCCAAGCCCCCGCCCCGCGTGGGGAGAGTGGGGTTTTATGGTGGGATTGGATCCTCGACTATTCATCTCCATCTTCACCTCCCGATATAGCCCTGATAACAATAGACCCTTGCATATACGCCCCCAGAGGCAGGGGTGTATCATGGTGGCCGGGAAGAGGGTTGTTGTAATCGGCGGCGGCATTGCCGGAATGGGCGTTGCCAAGGCGCTGGTAGAGAAGGCTGGGGGCCAGGTGGAGGTCACTGTCGTCACCAAGGACCCCTTCTACATGGCTGGACCCAGCAGGCCCCTTATACTGACGGGGGAGCAGAAGTACGAGCGCATCATTAGGGGTTACGAGGAGGCGGCCGCCAAGGGTATTAGGGTAGTGTATGGTCTTGTGGATAGGATTGACCCGGCCGAGAGGAAGGTGCACTACACGGAGGCTCCGACCAAGGCTGGGGAGAGCGTGCTAGAGTACGACTACCTGGTGGTCGCACCCGGCGTGGTGTTCGACGGGAGCGAGATTGAGGGCTACGACAAGTACTGGTACAAGAACGCCACCGTCTACGAGCCTGGAAGGGTAGACGTGCTGAAGAAGAGGCTCTGGTCGATAACAGAGGGCACCGTGGTAGTCTACGCCCCGCCCATGCCATACAGGTGTGCCCCCGCCCCCAGCGAGACCACCCTGCTAGCCCACACGATCCTAGCACACAGGGGTGTTAGGGGTAAGGTTAGGGTAATCCACGTGGACGCCAACGACAAGCCCCAGCCGCCGGTCATAGCTGATGTGATAAAGAACCTGTACGAGCAGGCAGGCATAGAGCTGATAACCAGCAGGAAGCTAGTAGAGATAGGCCCCGACTACATAGTGCTAGACGACGGCGAGAAGATAAACTACACCATACTAGCAGCCCTGGAGCCCAACAGGGCGCCAAAGTTCATAGCCGAGGCAGGCCTCGGCGACAAGTGGTTCGAGGTCAGGAGCCCGCAGGACCTTAGGAGCCCCAAGTACGACGACATACTAGCCGCCGGAGACGCCGCCAAGCTGCCGTTCCCGAAGAACCAGGAGATAGCCTACGAGTCCGCACTATACGCCGCCAACAAGATACTCGAAGACCTGGGCGTAGGCGAGAGGATACCGGTGCAGTACGCGTTCCTAGGCTGGGCATACGTGGGCAACCTGGCAGGAAAACTGGAGACCGAGAGCGTCAAGTTCGGCCTCAACTTCACCACAAAGCCGCCCAAGCCAAGCAAGGACCCCGAGCCCAAGAAGGACTACACCAAGGCAAAAGACGAGTGGGAGCAGGCCTACCTAAGAAACCTCTTCGGCTACTAGCCTCCCCCACCTATTTCTTAACGATATCCTTGGCCAGCCTGTAGACGAGGGGCACCAGTATTATTCCGAAGGCTATCGCCAGGCCCCAGGCAAGCCTTGAGAGCACTATTACTGCGCCGCCGGAGGCGTTGAGTATCGCCGCGAGGCCGGCGATGGAGAACACCATGTATACTAGGAACCTCGCGTAGGGCGCGTAGCCTCGGAAGTCCTCGCTGGCCTCCAGGGGCTTCACCATGGCCCCGGCAACTATTGCTCCGACCCCTATGACTACTACGCCGAGTATTAGAGAGTATACTAGGCTGCCGCCGATCTGCATGACGTTTAGGGCAAGCGTTATAAACACTGCAAGGAGGCCCACCATGACGACATTCCTAATCATGGCCGCTATGGACTCGTCTACCTCCCCCTCGAGGCCCGCCCTGAGACTGTTGCCTATAAAGCTGGATATCGCCATAGCGAGGAGGCTTCCGTACACGAGTATGACTATGCCGCCGAGGAGGCGGGGGAGGTAGCGGACTATGGACTCGACCACGCCAAAGGCTGGCCCGGCTATCTGCATGTAGGGTAGCGCTATGAGGAGGGAGATCACGAACACGTAGGCTTTCACTAGCGCCGCTGTAATGTCGCCGATCCTAACCCCTAGTTTCTCATATGACTCTCCGACGCTACTCCTCCTTAGCGGCTGCTCGACATACTTCTCAACGATACCGGCGGCCGCCCGGCCTACCATGCCTCCAACCACATAGCCTATACCGAGGATTACGATTATCGCAATAATGTCTGGGACGGCCCCTATGATGTCTGAGGCCATCTGGCGGAGCTGCTCCCCTATACTCGCCGGCACGGGAGACCCCCGCCCGACCATATTTATGTACGTATTAATAAGTTTTTGCACCACTTTTGTAGGCGGGATTGCTATCCTATATATCGGCCGACGCCTAGTCTAGTGTGGTGTCCCCGCCTTTGCCTGTCCGCCTTGAGCGGGTGGAGGATGGCAGGATTGCTGTTGTAGTGTTGTCTAGGCCGGAGAAGAGGAACGCTCTCACCATGGAGATGTGGGGGGAGCTTGCGGAGGCGGTTGAGAGTGCGTGTGGGGACCCGCAGGTCCGGGTGGTCATGCTCCGCGGTGAGGGTGGCGCGTTCAGCGCCGGCGACGATATTGGAGAGATGCTCTCCCTTAACGGCCCGCTAGAGGCTAGGCGGTTCTTTGACGCGGTCGAGAGGGGGCTACGGTCTATCCTCGAGTGCCCCAAGCCTGTAATCGCAGTGGTTGAGGGTCCCGCCGTGGGCGGCGGGGCTGAGATACTCCTAGCCGCAGACCTTGCCATAGCTTCCAGGGACTCCGTCATAGGCTTCCCGGAGGCTAGGATAGGCCTCATACCCCCCGTGCTGGCCACTCTCGGCGTGGTAGTGCTGGGGCACAGGCGTGCTAGGGCTCTAGCGTTGACAGGAGCCCTCCTGGGTGCGGAGGAGGCTAGGGAGCTTGGCATTGTGAGCCTCGTGGCCGACCCTGGCAGGGCGTGGAGTGTGGCTCTCGAGGTCGCCGAGATGATTATGAAGTCTCCCCCGGAGGCTCTCGCCGAGGCTAAGAGGCTGGCGTTGAAGGCCGCCTCCTGCCAGCTGGGCCTCATGGGCGAGGCTAGGAGGGTGCTGGAGAGGCTAGTGTTGACCGGGGAGGCTAAGGAGAGAATGAGGGCGTTCCTGGAGAAGAGGCTAGACTAGCATCTTGTCTCCCAGCTCCTCTAGCATCCTCACACTCCTCTTCACGTCGGCGAAGAGCCTGTAGGCTTCCCTCACGTCTTCGACCTCGACTCTCCTGGCGCCCCTCCTCTCCGCTATGACCATTGCCGGCTCTAGGAGTTGGAGGGCGTAGCGGAGGCTGTGCTCAACTCCTATCCTTGTAAGCTCCTCGAGCGCCTCGTCGTCCAGGGGTATGTCTAGCTCGTCGCTCCTAATCCTTATAATGTCTCTTATCTCGTCTGGCTTGTAGGGCCTTGTCGGTATTATTAGGAGTCTGTCAAGCACGTCTCTGGGTATGCCGTGGGGCGACTCTATGTCTGTACCCCTAATCCTGGTTACACCCCTGTTTGTTGCGAGTATTATGAGTGGGGCGAACTCCGACTCCATGGCCTTGGTTATGAAGCCGAACGCGTCGAGGTCTAGTAGGTGGGCGTCGTCTATGAATAGGACTCCCGGTACAAGCTCCGCCTTACCAGACTCTATCAGCTCCTTGGCTATCTGGTTAGCCCTCTTCCTGGTCTCCTCGTCGATCTCCCTGCCGGCCTCGAGGAGGCCTAGTATGCCTCCCAGCGTCACCTTGGCGGCGGCCACGTTTAGGTCTAGGTCGTGGAGCGTTACAACCCTGGTTATGCGTTTCACCTTCTCAACGGGACCCTCCGGTATCTCGACCTCTGGGACCGACTCTATATCGTAGATCTTCTTGCCCCTACCCCGGGCCCTGCCCACCTTATAGACTGTCATGGACTCGACGTCTATCATTATCACGTCTCCCGGCCTGACGCGGAGCCTGTAGAGTTGGACCGCAATCTCGGGTGGCACTCGGAACCTTGCATGGTCGTCTGTGGTTTCAAGCTCCAGCTCTGCGCCTCCAAGCACGGGTCCCGGGGCCAGCCTGCTCCTCCTAGCCTTGTAGCTCACGTTGACCACTACTCCCTCTATCACCTTACGCTCCTCTACAATGCGCAGGCCTATAGCCCGGCGGAGGGCCTGGTATAGCACCTCGGTCTTCTTCCTCTCCACACTGTAGATCTCGCTCGCGTTAAGGGCTACGAAGGGCGTGTCCTCGCCCAGCTCCCTCGCTATAGCTATCGCTATCGCCGTCTTCCCGGTGCCCGGAGGGCCTGCTAGGAGCACGCCCTTCCCCGCCAGCCTCCCCTGCCTTACAAGCTCCACTACTATGCCAGCCGCCTCCCTAGCCTCCTCCTGGCCCACGAGGCCGGCTGCGACACGCTTCGCCTTACCCCTCTCGTCTAGGCCCAGGCCTGTAATGTGGCTATGGGCGCTCGCCACCCCCTCGCCTGTTATCCTCTCAATACCAGAGGCCCCCGCCATGCCGGGCTACCTCCCCTAAGCCTCGTCTGCCGGGCCGGCTTATAGGGATGCACGGCCCTCGAGTAGTACCTGTATGAACACCTCACGACCCGTGCATATACATGCGTGAATCCTCTAAACCCCCCTCCACGTGGCTGTCAGGGCAGGGTCAATGGGTCTGCGGCGAGAGGATAGCGGCCTCCTAGGCCCTCTGGGCTTTGCCTTCCTCATGTTCAGTATGGCCTCGTGTCTCCCGCTCTTCTTCCTCGGTCCAATCGCCTACGATATGGGCCTTAGCCTCGGCCAGGCGCTTGTGGCTGCGCTTGTGGGGAACGCTGTCGTTGCGGCCGCCCTGGTATTGAACGGTCTGCCCGGGGTTAGGGAGAGGATAGGGTTCGGCGAGCACGCCAGGAGGGTGTTCGGCCGCTTCTACAAGATACCGGTCCTGCTGAGGGGGCTAGTGGGCGGCCTATGGTATGGCGTTGAGGCCTTCAACGGCGCACTAGCCATGGTTATGATAGTCCTCTTCCTAGCCGGGGTCCCGAGGGAGGCGATATCTGCTGAGGCGATGAAATACCTCCCGCTAGCCCTAGCCTTCTACGTTGCCTCGATAATCCTAGTGTTTAGGAGGGGCATGGCTGCAGTCGGTAGGGCCGCAACCCTCGCGGGACCCCTACTGCTAGCCTACTTCGCATGGCTCGCCATTAGGAGCCCCGGCGAGGCCACCCTGGCCGCGTATTCTGCCCCGGGGGTTTCATGGCTGAGCGCCACGTTCCTAGCATACCTGGCTATTCAAACCAACTGGTGGGCCACCGTTGCTGTTAACGCGAGCGACCTTACAAGCGCCGCCCGGGACGTCAAGTCTGTCGCTATAGGAGTGGCCCTCGGCCTGGTGGGAGGCCAGCTCCTTGGGACGCTGCTAGGCTACAGGCTGGCCGCCGTCAGCGGCTCGGCCCTGCCCCACGAGATCATCCTGAGCGAGGCGCCCGGCGCCCTAGCGATACTGTTGGGGCTGGCGTTCGCCTTCCTGGCGCCTTGGACCACAGACCTATCGGCCAACGTGCCCGCCCTGGCAGACCTTGTAGAGGAGATCGGCGGGACCAGCAGGGCCAGGGCGGCAGTAGTAGCAGGCCTGCTGGGCCTGGTTCTCGCACCATGGTATGCGCTGGACAAGGCGGGTGAGATTGTGGGCTACGTTGCAGGCTTCGCCGCCAGCTACGGGGTGCTGCTAGGCCCGATACTGGGAGCCATGCTGGCGTGGCTCGCCCTAAGGGGCAGGCTCCCCGCCACTGTAGCCTTCGCGGGCATGCTTGCAGGCATAGTGGCGAGCTACGCGTTCAGCTGGGCGGCCGGGCAGATGCAGAGCCTAGAACTGGCCGGGGCGACACTCCCGGCTCCCAGCGGGCTCTCATGGTATGTTGGCGTCGCAGCCGCCCTGGCGGTTTCGACTGTAGCGCAACAGTTGAGGGCGAGGGGCTAGACCTTCTCAACCAGCACCCTCAACACGCCTTTTATCCTCCTAAGGTTCTGGGTTACCACGCCCGCCAGGGGCCCCTCGCGCAGGACTATGACTGTTAGGCACTTCTCCTCCTCTAGCACCTGATGGTACAACGCCACTAGGTCCCCTGCGGCACGGTAGACCACCTGCATTATCCTCTGGTCGACCATGGGGTATCCTCCATGGTCGCTGACAACGAGTATCACTCTATGGGTGCCCTCCTTTGAGCCGGCCTCAGCTTCTCCTCTAGAGCCTCCCTTACAAGCTCGCTCTTGCTCTTGTAGCCGCCCTCCTGCACCATCCTGTCCAGCAGGGAGAGTAGCTCCTCGGGAATGTTCACGGAAACTATCGGCATACAGGCCACCCCGGCTATTAGGCTAACAATAGCAGGTTAATAACACTCCATACTTACTATACGCTGACTTATTAAGATAGGATGAATAGATTGTAGCCGGGTGTGGGTTGTGGGCGAGCGTTTCGAGATATCGCCGTGGTATGCTGCCCTCGGCGCGGCTACACTCTCGGGCCTGGTACTGTGGCTATCCGGCCAGGTGGGGCTGGCGGAGGCCGCCCTGGGGCTGGCGACTGCTATCGTCGCTGGAAGGTTCGCCCGCATGCTGGCGTCGGGCAGGTTTACGGTTGACCTCCTCATGGCGGTTGTTGGAGCCGTAACCCTGCTGCACGGTGCTGTATTCGAGGGGCTCGTAGTCCTGCTCCTATACTCCGCCGCCGAGGTGGTGGAGGAGCTTGTCGAGTCACTGGCTAAGAAGAGGATCGTGGGCCTCGGGGGCCTCATACCTCGGAGGGTCCTGGTTGAGCGGGGCGGCGGTTGGAGGGAGGCTGGGATCGAGGATCTCAGGAGGGGGGATGTTATACTTGTTAGGGTTGGAGAGGCTTTCCCGGCGGACTCCATAGCCCTATCCAAGGGGAGTGTCGACCTCAGCATAGTCTCCGGCGAGCCGCTGCCTGTGAGAGTGGAGCCTGGCACTCTAGTGCCCAGCGGGGCCGTGGTGGTTGAGGGGCCGGTTAAGGCTAGGGTGGCCGCCGAGCCCGGGGAGAGCTTCGCCCAGCGGCTTGCCAGGCTTGCCGAGGAGGCGTTGGAGAGGAAGGCTCGCACTACAAGGCTTCTCGAGAGGCTCACACCCCACATAACCGTCGCCGTGCTTGCATCCTACGCGCTGGCACACGTGCTCCTAGACCCGCTGCGGGGTCTAACACTGCTACTCGTAGGCTGTCCCAGCGCCTTCATCATATCCTCGAGCTATGCGACCAGCCTTGCAATAGCGTTCTCGGCCAGGCGCGGAGCCCTCATCGGCGGAGGGGAGGTGTTAGAGAAGCTGTGGAGGCCAAGCGTGGTAGTGCTTGACAAGACAGGGACCCTAACCGTGCTCGAACCCGAAAGCATAGAGGTGAGGAGTGGGGACCCAGGATCCGTGGTGGAGCGTATAGCCGCGGCGGCGAGGGCGAGCAGGCACCCTGTCGCTAGGGCGCTGGCACGGCTAGCCCCAACCCTAGCCGTCGAGGAGGTGAGGGAGAAGGTGGGAGAGGGCCTCGTCTCCGGGAGTCTCACTATAACGGCGGGCCCCACCCTTGAATGTGGGAAGACCGTCCTAGCCCGGGTTGACGGCAGCGAGGCACTCGTATGCCTCCGGGAGAGGCCGGCCCCTGGGGCTAGGGAGCTCGTGGAGTACCTCAAACGCAGGGGTGTGAGAGTTGTCATAGCCAGCGGTGACAGTGTTGAGAACGTCGCGAGGATAGCCGGAGAGCTGGGGGTCGACGAATACTATGGGGGGATGAGGCCGGAGGATAAGGCTAGGCTCGTCGAGAGCCTTAAGAGGCAGGGGACCGTGGTATTCGTTGGCGACGGCGTCAACGACGCCCCAGCCCTTGCAGCGGCAGACGTCGGGATAGCCGTTGGAGACATAGACATTGCCAGGCGTGTGGCCGACGCTGCCGCACCCGCGGGCGCATGGCAGGTGCTGGAGATCCTAAAGGCTGGAGAGTCCCACAGGAGGGCGCTGGCCGCCTCCTTCACAGTAGCCGCCATAGTCAAGGCTGCCGCCGGAGTAGGGGGTCTGGCTGGAGCCCTCAGCCTCCCCATAGTGGCGTTGCTCGGCGACGACGGCTCAACCCTCGCAGGCGTTGCCTCGGCCACTCTAGCTTGGAGGGGAAGACGTTAAACCCCACCCACCCAGGCTTCGAGTGGGAATGGTGATGGGTGAAACGCCCCTAATAGTAGGGCATAGGGCTAACAGTGGGAGGATAATCTTCTGGTACAAGCGTATGGGAGTCGAGTATGTCGAGGTAGACGTCAACCTGGGCAGGGACGGGACCCTGCTAGTCCGCCACGGCCCCCCGGGGACGCGGAGGGCCACGCCGATAGGCAGGCTCATACAATGGGTGGACTACCACTTCTTCTACCGGGACCCTCTACTCCGCCCCCAGCCCCTCCACGTATGGCTCCGCCTCATAAGCGAGGAGTTGGACCTCAAAGGAGTACTCCTAGACCTAAAGGCCAGAGTGGACCCCGACACTCTAGCAGGCCAGGTCGAGGAGAGCGGCTTCCAGGGCATGGTCATGGTGTCCGCCAACGACCACAGGCTCCTCCCACCCCTCCGCCGTGCCCTGCCCAGGGCTAGGCTCATAGCGAGCTTCAACGTAATGCCCGTGGACATAGTCTCCTGCGCCAGGGCCAGCAGGGCTCACGGCATAGGTGTTAGGATAGACCTCCTCGACGACAAGGTCGCTGCTAGGATCAAGGGGGAGGGATACATGCTCTCAACCTGGACAGTCAACGACCCCGCACAGGCTAGGAGGGCCGCGGGCCTGGGCGCCGACATTATAGTCACCGATAGGCCGGATATAGTTAAGAAGGCCCTCGCCGGGCAAGGCGGGTAGGGTGCAACGCTTGTCCCAGGAGGGTGGCTTCGAGGGAGACCTAGCCCAGGCTCTTGAGAGGGCGTTACAGGAGGCCCAGCAGGAGTGTGAAACCATCCAGTCGATACCCGACGAGTGGAAGACCGTGCTGTGGGAGACACTCCCCAAGCTCGTCGAGGCCTGGGCGGAGTATGAGGCCACGCTAGCGGAGATGAAGATAGAGCAGGGTGAGACTAACGTCGACAGTCTAAAGGAGACGATACTCGAGGACTTCACAATATTCCTGTCGAGCGTCTACGGCGACCTAGGCGAGAGCCTGGCTAAGCTCATCCTCCTCCCCGTCGGCGTCGGGGCGGTGGCGCTGGACAGGTGCACTCCTAGGCCGAGCCCCAGCGACCTAGCCTTAGCAGCCGGGGAAGCCGCCAAGGTCCGGGCTAGGGCGGCGATATCCTATGCGCAGGCCGTAGTGTCGAGGCTCCTAGCCGAGATAGACCAGGCCCTCTCCCAGTCCGACAGTGGGAGCGACGAGTCCGGGCCCGAGGAAGAGATGGTGATTTAAGGCTAGAGTACTTTGAGGTTCAGCTTGGTGTCGGGGTCGAAGACCAGAAGCTTGTCCCTGGGAACTGCTATCCTCACACGCGACCCTGGCAGGGGCTGGACGCTCGGCGGGGTCACAATCTTGACCAGCTCCCCGTCTATCCTCACGGTAACGATATTCTCCCTGCCCAGCGGCTCCACGGTGTAGACTTCCCCCAGCATTAGCACGTCCCCTATCCTGGCGCCGTCCCTCACTATTGCCGCGTCCTCCGGGCGGAATCCGACAAGCACCGTTTTCTTGCCCAGCCCCCTCAGCCTCTCGGCCAGTACCCCTCCGGGACAATACTTTCCGCCGGGCAGGATTATGCACGGCTCCTCGGCGAGGTCTAGCCTTGCCGGGAACACGTTGGCGGGCGGGTTCCCTATGAACGTTGCGACGAACACGTTCCTCGGCCTCCTGTAGACCTCGTCCGGGCTCCCCTCCTGCTGTACAACACCCTCGTTTATCACGACTATCTTATCGGCCATGGCGAGTGCCTCGCTCTGGTCGTGTGTAACATATATCGCCGTTATCCCGAGGTCCTTCTGGAGGCGTTTCAGCTCGCTCCTAATCTTTATCCTTAGGAGGGCGTCTAGGTTGGAGAGGGGCTCGTCTAGCAGGAGTACGGCTGGCTTCTTAACCAGGGCCCTGGCGAGGGCAACCCTCTGCTGCTGCCCACCGCTGAGCTGGGCAGGGTACCTGTCTAGAAGGTGGTCTATAGCTAGGAGTGATGCTACCTCCCTCACGCTCCTCCGTATCTCGGCCTCGGGGACCCTCCTAAGCCTTAGAGGGAAGGCTATGTTGTCGAAAACCTTCATATGGGGGTAGAGGGCGTAGTTCTGGAATACTAGGCCCACGTTCCTCTCGTTGGGCCTCAGCCTTGTAACGTCTCGACCGTCGAAGAGTATCTTACCGCTCGTCGGCTTGTATATGCCTGCTATGAGGTAGAGGAGCGTGCTCTTCCCGCTCCCGCTGGGCCCTAGGAGTGCCGTGAACATCCCGTCCGGGAATGTTAGCGTGATGTCCTTGACCGCCTCGACGCTTCCAAACCTCTTGGTTACCCTCACCAGCTCTACCTCCACCACTGCCGTCACCCCTTAAGGCCACCCGACATTGTTTCGAGGAGCAGCCTCTGGGTGGCCACGAAGAATATTATCGTTGGAAGCAAATATAGAGTGCCAGCAGCCGCGACTATAGGCAAGTACGTGGTCTCGAGGCTACCGCCCGCCAGCTGGCCTTCAATATAGGTTGCCAGCGTCTTAACCTCGGGCGGCAGGAAGACTAGCACGTAGATTAGATCCTCCCAGCCGGCGAGGAAGGCGAATATAGCCACCGCCGCTATCCCGGGCTTCACGAGGGGCAACACTACTTTACGGAATGCGGTCCACCTGCTACCCCCATCCACTATCACAGCCCACTCCAGCTCCCAGGGTATCCTGTCGAAGAAGCCCTTGAGAATCCAAATGCTCATTGGAATCTCCAGGCTAGCCCTAGCTATGATCACGAACAGGAAGCTGTAGGCTAGTATTGCATCCCTGGGCACGTATTCTTGGAGCCAGATGTACATTGCGTAGACTCCGACTATAAGGGCGACGCCCGGGAAGGCGTGGAGGAGTATGAGGAAGCGTAGAGCGTCAACCCTACCCCTGAAGTTCATCCTCGAGAAGGCGTAGGCGCTGGTGAGGCTTGCCGCTAGGACTACCACTGTAACGCCCGCCGCCACTATGAGCGTGTTCACTATGAACATTGCAATGTCTCTAGGCGAGTACACCCTGCCCGCCGTGGGGCTCAGCTCTCCCCTGAAGAACTTTACCCAGTTCTCTATCGTCCAGTCAACCTTAACCCAAGGGTTGGAGACTATAGTGTTCGCGAAGCTTGTTAGGATTAGCGTAGAGTAGGCTAGTATTAGTGGAGTGCTTGCTAATAGGAGTATAGCTATGAGTATGGCGGCCCGGGACCCTCTAACTAGGGGGCCCTCAGTCTCATCCCCACCCTTGCCGCCCCTGCGTAGAGGTATTCTAGGCCGGACTAGAGACACCATTACAGGTCACCCCTAGGCGTGGTAACAAGCTCCCTAAACCTCATGATCCTGAGTGTTATGAGGCCGAGTATGCTCCCTATGATGACAAGGACCACCGCCGCGGCCGCTGCGAAACCCTGGTTCTTCACGGTTCCGAACGCCTGCTGGAAGACTAGGAGGGCCCAGGTTGTCCCATAGGTTTTGTCTATCACCCTCCACTCGGTGAGCACGAAGAGGTGCATGTAGCTTGTGACGAGGCTTAGGAGCTGCCATACGGTTACGAAGACTAGGTGCCACCTCACCATGGGTATGAGGATGTGTCTCACAATCTGCCATGTAGTTGCACCGTCGACTTTAGCCGCCATTATAAGCTCCCGTGGAATATTCTTGAAAGCACTATAGAATATCACCATTCCATAGCTTACCCCCACTACGCCGTTCACGAATATCGCTATCAGCCAAGCCCCCCATGGCAGCAGCTGTGGGTCCGTGCCCCAGAAGCGCGGCTGGTCTATGAGCCCCAGGTGGAGGAGGAATGCGTTTAGGGTCCCCTCGGGGCTGCCGTAGAAGAAGTAGTACCATATGAGGCCGAAGACTGCTAGCGGGGTCATCCTGGGGAGTAGCCAGAGTAGCCTGTAGCCGAGGCTGATCCTCTCCTCTATGAGGTATGTTGCGAGCGCCAGGCCTAGGCCGCCGAGCACGTTGACAGCCAGCGTGAAGACTACGAAGACTATGGTTGTCTTTAGGACACGCTCGCCTAGAGGGTTCTGGGTTATGTAGATCCAGAGGTTCTTATAGTTCTCTAAGCCAATATAGTCTGTTATGAACTCCCGGACCCTCCAGTCTCGGAGGGGGGTGAAGCTTATCCAGACGGTCAGTATGAGTGGGAGCACGTAGAATACTGCAACTAGGAGTATGCCGGGGAGGAGGAAGAAAAACGCGCTATTGGTTATCCTGGACTTCTTCAATCCGAGGCCACCTTGGCCTCTGCTACTGGCCCTTCCTGGAGACCATGGCGTAGGCGGCGGCCGCTATGATTATGATTATTATTACTACGGCTGCTATCGCGGTGGCTCCCATTCCTCCCTTAGTAGTGGTTGTTGAAGCTGTACCAGTCTCGCCTGCTCCAGTGGCCGTCGTGGTGGTAGCTTGCTGCTGTGGTACTAGGCTCCAGCCCTGCGGTATCTCTCCCACTATCTCTACGTTGTCCTTGAGGTCTGGGTCTGCCTGTATGCTGGCCTTTAGGAAGTTTATGGCCTCCTCTGGGGTCATCTGGCCTTTTAGCACCTGGTCTACTGCCTGGGCGAAGTAGTCGGCTAGCTTACTGTAGTACGGGTGGCTTGGGGCTAGCTTTGTGTATTCTAGCATGTAGCTCACGTTTGCCAGGAACTGTATGTTTATCGGGTCGGCGGTCTTCTCTACTATCGGGGCTATGGCGTCTAGCACTTCCTTGGAGAAGTCTAGCTGTAGGTTCCTCAGCTTCTCAACCCACTTGGGGTCCTTGAGGAGGTCGGTCGCCGCCTTCCTCACTGGCACGTGGGCGCTTATCACGCTGTGCACCGCGTTTATCTCAGGGTCGCTGGCGCCGACTACTATTAGGAAGGCTAGCTTCTGGTAGGCCTCCTTATACTGTGGGTCATCGTAGTTGGGGTTGTCCTTGCCGGCGTTGGCGGCTATCATCCACATGAAGGGCTGGCTTAGCGTTACAGGCTTGAGTCCCGGCTCGCCCGCGGGGAACAGAGTGTAGTAGAACTTCTCCTTGACCTCCTCGGGGGTTAGAGGCCTCTTCTCGCCGGTCTTCGGGTCTAGGTAGTAGTCTTTGGTCTGCCACTCGGTCCAGTACCATGTTCCGCCAATGTCGAAGAGAGTGTTGCCGACTCCGCCGTCCGCCTTCCTC
>CAYRZG010000019.1:0-17133 GCA_964428695.1 uncultured Desulfurococcales archaeon | reverse complement strand
AGCGCGTCCCTCTCAAGACCGGGGTAGACTAGAGCCGCCTTCGAATTCGAGGCTACAAGATTCCCTACAGCATTGTTTCGTGAAGGGAGCTTTTCAACTATCACAGAATCTCCTAGCGCCTTTCGTATTAGTGTTACCTCTTCCTCTCCCACTGTTGAGGGTAAAAGGAGTCCCCTCTCGTTACCGGCGACGAAGACGCCGACAAGACGCGACCCGTTGACAGTTACCTGCACTGGCTCGAGGCCGAACACCTCCGCTATTGTGCTAAGCTTGTCCTCCTCGACACCCTCTGGGACTAGAACATACTTGTCGGTAGCATGCACGTAGACTCCAACATTAGGATTACCCATGAGAGTGACTGCCACAACCTCGAACTTAGCCAAAGCCTACACCCCAGTGCCGGTATGGTTTTGAGAATTAAAACAGGTTAGCGTGATGCCTACGCCTTCTTTTCCTCTTCCTTAATCTCTACGGGTCCTGGCTTCGCCTTCTTAGGGGCCAGGAACACTCTGGCCTCCAATATTTTCTTTTTCTCCTCCTCGGCCTCCTCACCCTCAGCCTTAAGCTCGTAGACCTTGACCAGTACCTTTATCCTGCGGGGCGGCTTCTCCCTGCTCCTAGCCCATATATTGTTGTTCACATCGTTTGAAATCCACACCCTGTCGGCCTTAGTATGCCTCGCTACTAGCCTCCTCAGCCTACGGACTGCGCGATCAGCCCTATTAGTTCTCCTACCCCAGTATATCCTGGAGAGGTTGAAGACATAGACAATCTGCTTAACGAGAGTCTCCTCCTCTCCCTTTGCCATTACCTTCACCCCTACTTCTTCAGTTTGTTAACCCTCCAATGCCTTCTAACGGGGTTAAACGTGAACTTCCTCATAGTCTTCACTATGACCCAGGCGGGGAGGGCCCGGTTCTGCTTGCCAGCCTTAGCCAGCCTCAGCTTTCTAGCCAGCGGCTTGTTCCTGGCCATGGCCTCCACCCTACTTCCTCTCGAACCTTATCCTAAACTCGCGCCTCGACTGGGCGTCAAGCCTCAACAATATAGCCTTTACCTGCTCGTCCCCGACGGGCGGGACTAGCTGGCCCGCCTGGACGAGCTGTATGATAAGGTTCTCTGCGGCCTCGGCGAGCTCGGGCTTAACAAGCCGGATATTTGCCAGCCTCTGCCTCGCCTCCGGGGTTAGAATGCTCCTTAGGAGCGCCTCCTTCCTAGCCCGCATTTCAGCCTCGAGCTGCTTCCTCCGCTGCTCCTCCTCGAGCTGCCTCTGCAGCTCTAGCAGCTTCCTCCTCCTAATCTCCTCCAACTCTCTATCGTCTATTGACACCGTTTACACCCCTAGCCCCTCCCTTTTTGGGAGGATTCTACCTACTTGTATATCTCTAGCTCCGGCCTCTCTTTTACAAGCTCCTCCATAATCTCCTTGGCGGTCTTGTCTAGTAGGCTCCTGCCGGCGGGGGAGAGGGTTCTACCCTTGCCGGGCACCTTCACTACGAGTCCCGCCGCCTCCAGCTGTTGTAGGATCTTCCTGACCACGCTACCGCTACCCTTGCGGAAGTGTTCTGGTGCCACACCCCTATTCTGCCTTCCACCGTAGATTGTCCGGAAGGTCTCTATCCCTATGGGCTCTCCGCTCTTGTACATCTTCCTAAGCATCGAGGCCGCCCTAACATACCACCAGTCCGGGTCCTCTGGGGGCTTCTCCTTGTGCACGCCAGTCTTGGCGAAGAACGCCCACGCCGGCGGCTTAATCTGCTCATACTGCTTTAGCTTCTCAGCCACTCTCTTTATCAGCATGTCCGCTGGGACTTCCAGCGCGTTCACCATACCTGGCTCCCCCCGGGAGAGCCGTGCAGGCCGGGTTTAAATGCTAGCGTTTCCTGGGCCTGTAGAGGACGAAGGTCCTCCCCCTCACGCCCATTAGCCTTGCTCCCAGAGCCTCGGCTATCATCTTGGCAACTCTCCTCCTCTCACTGCCGGGGCCGACGGCGGTGCGGAGCATCTTCACCTTCACGATCTCGTGGGCCCTCAACCTATTGTCTATTTCCCTTAAAACCTCCTCGGTCACGCCCTTCTTCCCTATTATCACGTCGGCGCTCGAGTGGTGCGCTTGCTTGACCCTCCTCTTTAGCTCCTCCCTCACTTCCCACACCCTTCTTGTATGGGTACCTATGGATCCACCCGCATCGGAGACAGGTTATTACCCTGTATGAGAATCTCCCCTGGCTCGCAAGCCTAACCCTAGCCGTGACTCCCGGCAATAGTGGGACCCCGCAGTTCCTGCAGAGCCCCCTCTTCATCCACCTAGGCGGCCTTACCCGCGTCTCTCTGGCCAGCTCCAAGATGGCCCTGCCAAGCATTGAGGCGTAGTCCAGGTTCCCCCGTCTAGCCTCCTCCACGGCTAGGTTGTAGAGTATCTGCATTCTCTGCCTTACCAGGTCTCGTAGGAGCCTTTGCCTATGGCGCTGCTTCCTCAACTTTCCTCAACTGCCTCTTATACATCTCGTATAGCTCCTCCTCAGTGGTAGCGTCCTCGGGATTCTTGTCGGGCCTCCACCTTATGAACCTCGGGAATCTAATCGAGATCCCGACCCCGGGCCTCACATACCCTAGGCAGCAGGTGTGCATCGGGGACAGTGTCAGCTCTGCTCCTATGATCTCCGCCACTAGCTTCGGCTCTATCCAGACGTCTGGCTCTAGCTTCGAGTCGACCCTCGGATGCTTGTGTGGTATAATGAGGGGCTTCAACATATCCTGCATTTTTAGCAGCTCCTCGTCTGTGAAGCCGGTTGCCACCTTGCACACTGTCCTGAACACGTCCTTCTCCGGATTATAGGCTGCCATGAGTAGGCTGCTCAGGAGGCCGCCCCTCTTCCCCCTCCCGTAGAAGGCTCCTACTACGACGAGGTCTACAGTGTCTACCATCTCGCTCTTGTAGTCCTTCTTCAGTTTGACCCAAAGCCAGCCTCTTACACCGGCCCTGTACACGCTCTGGTTGTGGATGGCCTTCACCATCACACCCTCTGCACCATCCTCTATGGCTTTTAGGAAGAAGCTCCACAGCTCATCAGGGTTATCTGTTATAATGCTAGTCGCCAGGTTGAAGGTGTCCGTGGTCTCTATTATCTTCTCCAGCCTCTCCCTACGCTGTAGTAGAGGCTTCTGGGTTAAGTCTTCCCCGTCTAGGTAGAGTAGCTCGAACAAGTATACCCCTACGGGCACCTCCTTCATAACCTTGTATATGTCGTGCTTCCTCTTCCTCTGCATCAATATCTGGAATGGTCGGAGCTCGAGGGTTTCCGGGTCTATTGCTACGATCTCCCCCTCTAGTATCGCCTTCTCGGCCTTCACATGCCTTCTAACCATTTCAACGACGTCTGGGTACATCCTGGTTATGTTCTCCAGCCTCCTAGAGAATATGATGACCTGGTCTCCATTCTTGTGTATCTGCCCCCTCTCCCCATCATACTTGTACTCTACAAGCGCGCGCCCGCCGACCTTCCTAAGGATCTCCCTCGGGTCCCTACCCCTCTCGGCGAGCATCGGCCTTATCGGCACCCCAACCATTGGCCTTATCTCCTTTAGGGCTTCGACTCCCTTCTCTACTACTATCCTCGCTATGAGTCCCAGGTCGGCTCGGAGGTTGTAGGCGCGCTCGATCACCTCTCTGGCGTGTAAGCCTCCTCCGAATGCACTCGCGAGCGCATCCATTATCGTGGCATCTCCTATGCCAACCCTCAGCCTACCCTCGACGAACCTAACAATATACCTAGCCTCCAGTGGGTCGGCGTCTGCCAGGAGGCCTGCCAAGAGTCGCAGCTTTAGGTCCCGGGACCCCTCTCCCTGCGCGTACGCGATCCTAAGTAGAGTGTCATACACTCTTGTCACTGTTAGCTGCGTCTTCTCCTCCTCTTCCATGAATGCTAGGAGGCCCCTGCCGCCGCCCTGCCTGGCCCTATACTGGGACGCCAGCCTCTCCGCCACCTTGCCCAGGTCTCCAAGCTGCTTGTAGAGAGTCTCGACCCTCTTCTCGCTAGTCCTGTACGCCAACGCTATAGCCTTAACCAGGAGCTTCTCTCCAACGCCTAGTTCCGGTATATCCTTCCACTCCGGCCCCAGCTTCCCCTGGATAAGGTAGACTATCTTGTCTATAACCTCTGGGGGCGTCTGGCGGAACAGTCTAACCAGGGCAAGCGTCAGCTGGGTCCTGGAGGTTATCCTCTCCATGACATCAAACGTTTCTGCAACCACCCTGAAGGGTAGATCGCCACCCATACCCAGCCCCAGCTGTAACAGTGGTAGTCGACGCCTATATGGGCCCGGCGCCTACCATGCTACCCGGGGGCTGTGAAGTTACCCGGCAAGGCGGAGCATTGGTGAAGAGAACCCTGGTTACTGAGCCCCCCGAGCCCGTCTAAGCTCGTAGGCCAGCTCCGCAATGTACTTCAGGGCCGCCTTAGCCTTGAGATGCTCCACAGTAGACTTGATATTAGCTATTCTAATCTCGACTATACCGCCGTCTGGGGCCTCGTCCACGTGGAGGGCTGCACGCTCCTCCTCGGGCACTCCGGCCTTGGCCTGCTTCTCACGTATCTGCGAAACCGTCTCCTCCAGATACTCCATGGCTTCCTCGGGGACTTTCATGTCGAACTGTGGGACTAGCCGGATATAGGATGAGGCCTTGTATAGTATCGCTATCTTCTTCTTACCGTAAAGTATCGGCTCCTGCTCCTCCTGCTCCCTGGGCTTCACGCCCTCGAGTAGCGCTATCATGCTCTTTACTATTCGTATCTCCTCCTCTAGGCTCCTCAGCCTGTCTTTGAGGTATTCTAGAAGCTCCTCTCTCGTCAGTAGCCTGCCGCTCTCGCTGCCCATAGACAATACCGGCACCCGTATTGTCGAGTATACCCTCTACTGTTTAGGAGGCCGGGGGCTGGTATGACTCGGGTATTCACATTGATAGAGAGCCCCTCCTCTCCCCTCCCAACCTCCCTATCAATAGTGATATTGGTAGCTCTGACGCCTTCTCTTCTATCAGTTCCCTCATCGCGCCAGTATGCTCTATGTCGAGCCTCAATAATATCTTGGCCGCCTTTATTGTTTCTGCGAGCACCTTAGCCAGCTCGTCTCTTGGCGCGGCCATCGCTATTAGAGGGTCTTGGAGCCACTCGTCGAAGGCCTTGAGAGTCTTCTCTAAATGCTGGAAAATTATGCGAGAGTATACTATGAGGTCCAGCCTGTCCATTTCTGGCACTCTAGCTTCCAGTTCCCCTAGGAATTTTAGCATGTCCTCCTGCATGGCTATCCATCTTGCTAGCCTCGATTGCCTATCCTCTCGCCTAGCCTCCACCCTCTGCACCCTCTACCCTGTTTACCGCCGGTATCCTCATTAGCTCTTTGACAGAGGCGGGTAATTTCGACCCGTACTTCTCGAGCCATCTTGCATAGTACTTGTCGTCCCTATACTTGTCGTCGAGCATGTAGGCTATGGTATCCTCTATAGGATACCACCTGCCGCAGTTCCTACACACTATGACGCCCGAGACTATGCGCTTCCTAACGCACTCTCTGCATACCTCTATTGGAACTTGGCTCGCCGGCATATTTTTATAATGACAGTAGTTTTTACACTTTACTTTCTCCGGTTCGGGACCCGCCTCCTCGTCCACCACCTCTATAGGGTATAGTAGTAGGTCTCTACTCTTGCACACCGGGCATGCCAGCAGGTCTACTACGAAAAACTTCACTTGACATTCACCCCGCACTTTTCGGCTATCAGTTTCTTAACCTCGTCAACCACCTGTGCTACTCGCTCCGGGGTCCTAGCTTCGGCCATTATTCTTACAACGGGCTCGGTACCGCTGGGCCTTACGAGTAGCCAGAAGTCTTCTCCGAAGACTTTCACTCCGTCTATTGTTACCTGGCGTAGGCTGGAGTATCTCGCCTTAACAGCCTCTACGGCACACTGTGCCTGTTCTCTCGTTGCGGGCAGCTTAGTCTTGAGCGGATAGTATTTTGGTAGTTCGTCTAGTATGTTAGACAGGCTCCTGCCCTCCTCGCCTATTAGCGCTAGGATGAGGGCCGCCTTCATGGCACCATCCCTGACAATCTGGTGTGGGATGTGCATGTAGCCCCCATTCTCCTCGAAGCCGGCGACTGCCCCGCCGTCCCTCACTATCATCCTGGATATTACAACGCTCCCGACCGGAGTCCATACTACCTGCAGGCCGCGGGGCTTCAGGTACTCCTCGACTAGTATGCTTGAGGATACTCCAGTATAGACTCTTCTCGGCAGGCTCCTCCACTTTTCAGCCGCGAACGCCGCTAGCACAGTTCCACTCCTGTCGCCCCAGTGGACCCTACCCTTATCATCAACTATTATCGCCCTGTCCGCGTCGCCGTCGTGGCCTACTCCGAAGGCTGCACCCGCTGATACCACGTAGGAGGCTGCCTCGGCTAGAGTCTCGGGCGTGGGTTCCGGCTCCCTGCCCGGGAAGAGGGGATCTAGGTTGCAGTTTACGGTTTTGGGCCTGGCCCCGAGCGCCGCCAGGACCCTCGGCGTGGCCAGGCCTCCAACACTGTTAGCACAGTCTACTACCACCTTAACGTCGCCGGGTAGCTTGAAGCCCGAAACCTGCTCAACGATCGCATTCACATAGTTGTCGAGAGCCTCCGCCGCTATCCTGGGGTCCCAGGTGTAGCTTCTCCACTCCAGCCGTGAGCCCGTTCCCCGATAGTAGTATTCCTCTATCAGCTTCTCGTCTTCCCTCGGAATCTCAATCCCATCCCCGGCTATCACTTTGACGCCATTATACTGTGGCGGGTTGTGGCTAGCGGTTATCATGACCCCGCCATCGTAGGGTCCAGTCTTAACGTTGTACTGGAGGCCGGGGGTCGGTATTAACCCTGCATAGTATACCTTCACTCCCTCCGCCAGGAGGCCGGCCACGACTGCGCTCTGAATCATAGAGCCTCCTGCCCTAACGTCTCTACCTACCAGTATCCTGGAGCCCTTTCCAAAGTATGCTCCTATAGCTCTGCCAAGCCTAAGCGCCAGCTCCGGGGTGAGCGTGTCTCCTACAACCCCCCTGACACCGTCAGTTCCGAAGAGGCGTGCCACCGAGCGCACCCGGTTCACGCTCGATATGAGTTTCCCGGTTTTAGTGTTGTAGCCTGCTGAGGAGCGCCTCCACAGTATCCTTCACAAGTTTATAGTTTATCCTTGAAATACTCTTTATTGATTCTCTATCCACCTGTATGGAGCCGGTCCTCCTAGCCAGATATACGCCTCCCCTACCTGGGTCTATGGCGTCGAAGAGTCTAACCTCGACTCCCTCCACGGGCCCCTTCTGAGTGCCGTTAGACTCCAGGAATGATAGGGGTCCAAGCTCGTGTAAACCGCTATCAGGGCCCACGAAGTAGACAGGCTTACCCATCTCCCTGGCGGCCTCCACTACCGGTAGGACCCCCGGATCGGTAATGATGAAGCCCTCGCTGGTTACGCCGTAGATCGGTGCGACTATAATGTCGGAGTCTCTCACTATCCTCGCTCGCATATAGTCCGGTACGAAGGTGGCGGCGACGCCCTCCTCGTATAGCCTCTCGGCCAGCGAGACTCCCTTCTCATAAGGGTATACTTCGGGAACTCTAACCACCTGAGCCTTAGCCCTCATGGCCATGGCGGCTCTCAGGGTTACCCTAGACGGGCTGGCCAGGAGTATTCTCGACTCTAAGAGTATCTCCCTAGCCAACGCGGATGCAGATTCCGCTAAGTTCTCCGAGTCTACCCGGTCTAGGCTCCCCCTTATGAATTCGACTAGCTCTCTAAACTGCCTCTTACCAATCGTCTGACCCACAATCTTGTCGTTGATCTCAACTATAACATCAACGCCCCTAACAATGAGCCCGTTGAATGGGTAGGCGTGTTTAACCTCTACTATCTCGGACAGTAGATCTACAAGCCCTGAGGGCCCCGCCTTTCTCACGGACTCGAAGAGTAGATTCCTAACTCTCACGCCAACTTCGACAGGGTCCCTAGCGAGATAGTTCCTCCTATACGAGAAAACCTCCTGAGGCAGCCCCTTCCGCCGCCCTCCGAATATCATTGCTCAGCTCCACACTGTGAATCTGCATACCCGAGATTAATCTTCGCCTTCCGACGACTATAGTGTGGGTGAAACTGTTGGGTAGACGCCGGTGGCTTATAGGCGCTGACGAGGCTGGTAGAGGAAGCCTAGTCGGAGAAATGATAGTCGCTGTAGCGGCCGTCCCCGAGGATGTCGTGGACGCTCTCCACGATCTGGGGGTGAGGGATAGCAAGGAGCTAACGCCTGCAAGGAGGAGGGAGCTGTACGGAATACTCTCGGGCACGATCGTCTTCGCCGTCTACCCTGTTAGCCCCAGGGATATCGACAGGAGGAATCTAACCCTCCTAACAGAGGAGGCCATAGCCCAGGCGGCGGCTAGGGTACTGCCCCGCGTCTCCGGCGACGTTATACGGTTCACCGTCGACAAGTATGGGAGGCCTAGGATGCTAAGGTATCTACTGTCCAGAGCCGGCTACCGCGGCCCTGTAATCGTAGAGGAGAAGGCCGACGCTAGATACCCCGAGGTTTCCGTAGCGAGTATCATAGCAAAGCATGTTAGGGATGCTAGGATTAGAGTACTATCACACCTATACGGCGTCGAGGGGAGCGGGTATCCTAGCGATCCCCGCACCGTGGAGTGGGTCCTCAGGACTGTGGAGAGCGGGCTGCGCCCGCCGATCATAAGATATTCGTGGGGGACACTTGATAAGGTCGGGATGAGAGTCCGTAAGGGGAGCGGAGGGGGGAGGCCGACTCTAGAAGACTTCATGTAGACAGTGAGGGGCTCGGGTTTGAAGGTGTTCGAACGCCCCCTACACGCCCTTCAAAGCCTCCTAGCAGAGGCTGGGATAGAGGCTCTAGCCGTAAACTACCCTGTTAATAGGAAAAGGCTCGCTAGGCTAGGCCTGCAGGCTGTGGCTGTAGACATGCTAGTGTACGAGTATAACGTTTGCAGGACTATGCCTGTTAGGTGCAGGATAGTCTCCAGCAGCGGGGGAGTTAGGGTAGGGGTGCCCAGCAGGGTGGGGGAGGCTGTCTGCGAGTACACTGTATCCTCCAGGTGCGAGGGTAGACCTGTGGCCACTTGGAGGACACTCCAAGACATGCTTCCAAACCCGCCTCTGCCCGCTATAGCGATCGACATGTCGTATGTGGGGATACACGCTCCCGAGGAGTTGTCTAGCCTCCGAGTACAGCTGGCGGTCAGCCTAAACGTTATGCGCGAGTGGCTCTGGGACCCTCATCTGGTATTGGCAGGCTACAGCCCAGAGGGCGTCGAATCCATGCTAGAGGGCCTTGTGGGAAAGCACAAGATGACTATCAGCGGCTATCCTCCCGGCAGAGTCCTCTGGGCGATGAGAGCTGAGAAGCTCATAATACTAAGGCCGGACGCCCCTTACAGGTTGAAGCTCGACGAACTCCTAGAGGCTGACGCCTTCCTAATGGGAGGAATAGTCGACAGGATTCCAAGACCAGGGCTAAGCGCCCGGTTGGACTCTAAAGCACCTTGGGGAATGCCTAGAAGGATAGAGTTGAGGGGGAGCCTTGTAGGCGTCCCACATCGTCTTAACAGGATAGTGGAGATCATACTACGAGCCAGGTACGAGTTCAAAGACCTCGAGAAGGCGATCATAGCATCTATGACTAGGAGGGATAGGGTTATGAGGCTAATGGTGGAACTCTCAAAATCTGCTATAGGAGGCAGGGTTCCGCTAGAGTCGATCGAGGAGCTTAGGGAGTGGCTCCCATTCGACTGCACGGACCTTAGGATCGCAGCATCTAAAGCCAAGGTGGAGGTGCCTCAGGATGTCTGCGATAACAGTGAGGATTCTGGCGGCAGATAGCATGGGTGTAAGGAGCCTCGCTACCGTGGTCGAAGCAGGCGGCGTAGTTATCGGGCTCGACCTCGGAGCGAGCATAGCCCCGCGACGCTACGGGCTACCACCCCACGAGCTGGAACTTAGGAGGCTCGAGGAGGCATTGGATAATGCTAGGGAATGGATAAGACAATCACACGTTATCGTCGTGACCCACTATCACTACGACCACTATATTAGGGATGAGCCGGATCTCTATCGAGGTAAAATCCTCCTGGTCAAACACCCAAAGGTCGACATTAACCGTAGCCAGGCTATTAGATCCTACAAGTTTCTAGTTAAAGGCATTGGAGACTCCGCTCGAGTCGAGTACGCCGATGGTAGAGCGTTCGAGTTTGAGGGAGTCCGGGTAGAGTTTTCGAAGCCCGTCTGGCACGGTGCTCCTGGGTCCCGGGTCGGGAAGGTGTTGATGGTGAGAATAATCTACGAGGGTGAGAGCGTCATTTTTACCAGCGACGTCCAGGGACCTGCCGATCCCGAGGCTTTAGAGGTTCTACGTAGATGGTCCACTCCCAGGCCTAGCCTAGTCGTTCTGGGAGGGCCTCCAACATATTTTGCCGGCTACAAGGTTCCTGTAAAGGATGTAGAGGCTGGCCTTAAGGGGATGGAGCAGATAGTTAGAGAGATTAGGCCGAGCGTCCTGGTCTATGATCACCACCTTCTTCGCGACGCCAAGTATAAGGATAAGATTGCCCATATCCTCGACGCCGCGGCGTCCAACGGTGTGAAGATGGTCACTGCCGCCGAGTATATGGGGAGACCCGTTGAACAGCTGGAGGCGATGAGGAGGGAGCTATGGGGGAGAAGCTGAGACTGCTACTGTTAGAATCGCCCCTGGAGCTTGTCCCGCGGGAGCTGTGGAGTCATCCGCAGGTTGTTAAGACTGCTAGGAGGTACGACCTAGAGCCTGGCGACCTTATATTGGATAAGAGCCTACACTATAACGCTATGGCGGTTTTGCCAAAGAAGTGGAAGAGGGGGAGGCCTGACATAGTTCACGTTACACTCCTAAACATACTGGATAGCCCGCTCGCCATGGATGGTAAGCTCGAAGTCTATATTCACGTTTTCGACGGCCGCGTGTTTAGGGTGGAGCCCCACACTCGCATACCCAAGCATTTTGAGAGGTTCAAAGGGCTGATGGCTCAACTGTTGAAGGTCGGGCGTGTACCACCCGAGGGGGAGCCACTAATCTATGAGGTAGCCGGGTCCCTGTCGGAGTTTCTCTCCAGTAGTAGGCTTATACTCATGTGGGAGAGGGGGGTCCAGGTCTCCCCGGACCGTGTTGTTGAAGACGCCATGTCGTCTGGAGACTATGTTGGCATAGGCATGTTCCCTAGGGGTGATTTTAAGAGGAGTGTGTTGAGGAAAGCGTCAAGGTCTTACTCGATTATGGGTGGGAGGCCTTTGAAAGCATGGACTGTGGCATCTAGACTATTATGCGCGGCTGAGAGGATGTTGGGCTACCTCTAGGCGGCCGTCTACCTCTTCCTCCTCCCAGTCCTCCTTGCCGCGATGTGTCCCACTTTCCTTCCCGGAGGCGTCTCCCTAGCCACTGTCGACGGGTGGCTCCTCCTCTGGTGGCTGCCGCCTCCGAACGGGTGGTTTACGGCGTTCATCGCTACGCCTCTCACCCTCGGCCACTTGTGGGCCTTCACCTTCCACTTGTAGTAGGCGTTGCCCGCTTTCATTATTGGCTTCTCTACTCTCCCTGCACCGGCTGGTATACCTATCGTTACCCTGGAATCGTTCGGAACCTCCTTCTCCTTGCCGCTGGGGAGGCGGATCCTAGTCTTGGACCCGGTCCTGCCGAGCACTAGAGCGTAGCTCCCGGCCTGCCTGGCAAGCTTGCCGCCGTCACCGGGCCTAAGCTCAACATTGAATACCATTGTACCCTCGGGAACCTGGCCTATCGGCAGAATATTGCCTGGCTCCGGCTTGGCTTCTGGACCGATCTCAATTATCTGGCCTACATACACACCCTCGGCCGCGGGGGTTAGGAACTCCCTGCCGTTCTCGAGAACAACCCTCGCGAGAGGCACGTAGCGGCCGGGGTCATGGATTAGGTCTACGATCTTACCCTTCAGCGTCTCCTTGGATAGCGGCGGGTACTTCGCCGGCCCCGGGTGTATGTGGCCGGGGCTCCTGTATGTGGGCGATCCTCTGCCCGCCCTCTGCTGCCTCAGCCTCTTGCCCATTCTCTACCACACTCCCATCGCTGCCGAGAGGATGAGAGGCGGGTTCCCTTTTAACGTATTCGTGGAACCCTAACACTCTCACTTCTATCGGGGCCGAGTCTCTAACCCTCATGATCGCCGTTCCCACGGGTAGGCTTAGAAGAAGCCTAGAATCGTCTATCCCCAGGAGCCTAGCTGATTCAGTATACGCCCTGGTATAGCCGCCGAACACTACTATCGTGCCAGTGTTTGAGAGTACCCCTGGGGGAAGGTCGACGGGGCTCTGAGTAGCATATATAGCGTGGAGGAGCCTGGACCTGCCCTCCCTCAGCATTAGCTCGAAATGCCTCGCTCCGGCGAGGTTAGTTCTCCAAGCCTCGTCTAATACTAGGACCACCCTGCCTGGCAGCGTGGACTCGCTAGCCTCTATGGCTAGGCTCGCTATGATTAGGGATGCAGCCACGTCCCGGTCCTCATTCGGCAAACCCGATAGATCGTAGACCACTAGCCCCCTACGCAGCAGCGTCCCCTCGCACGGTCTCACGCTCGTCGATAGTCTAGAGTTTAGAATACCATCTACAAGCTCCTTCACGGCCCCAGTCGTCCTCGGAACCTGAATGCACGAGCCTTTCTCCAAACGCTTAACCGTGGAAGCCTGGCCCTTCAGAAGCCTGGCTAAGTCACCCTTCGGGTCTACGACAAGCACCATTAGAGGGTCAAGCCTACTATCGCTCCTAGCACCTAGCTGTGACGCTATACCCGCTAGAAACACTGTCTTCCCCCTACCCGTGGGTCCGAACACTCCCATGTGCGTCTCGAAGTCCTGCGGCCAGCTGAGCACGACTACCCTTCCCTCCTTATCGGTCCCCACGATTATGCCAGGGCTCTCTCCAAGGTTTGCTATCATCGAAGCATATGCCGAGCCTGATACTGGGAGGGGGTGGCTTGGGAGGAGGGACCCTACTATATCCGTTTTCCACCTGGCCAGCCTCACACCCGCCTCTGCCTCTACCATGGACCTAAATGCTTCAGCCCTGGCATCCCCCGCGGGATCGTCGGCATCAACCCACACTATGACAGTATACCTGTAAACGTAGGGCGTATGGGATCTAACTACGTCGAAGTATAGGTTCTTCAGGAATTTGAGCCTCTCCTGATACCTAACATGCCTCGTAGCATTGTAGGCGAACTCGGCCTTCTTTATCTCATCCTCAATCGCCGCGAGGAGCCTGCTCTTCTCAACCGAGAAGAGACTGGTGGCGTAAGTCACGTTTAGACGAGCGCTACGCGCTAGGCTAGCCAGCCTCTCACCAAGCGTGCCGGTCTCATCCCTTACAATATCCTCCGAAACGAAGACAACAGGTCTTAGACGGCGGCCAGAGAATTCTACAACCCCACTGCGGCCAGCGGACTTTACAGATACTCTCAACTCCCTTCGAAGGGTCGAGCCCAGCCTCATATTGTAGATAATCAATGCTAGGCTTGTCACAGCCATTCCCGCCAATATGAGGTCGAACAGGCCCAACGCCCTATACACCCTATACTTTGACGGGTATCCTCCCCCTCCCCCCCAATAGTCTCGCTAACGATGCCGTAGCTGATAACATGAGGAACATGTAGATCACAGGGACAGTCACATAGTATAGCATGTATGCTGCGACAAGGTGGAGGTCGGTGAACGATCCTAGATCGGCAGCCCAGCCCAAGTATGAGCGCTTCCTAAAGTCCGGATTAACGCCGTCGCACGAGTATACGGTGACTTCAACCGTTAGGGTGCCAGTGAAGCTTGCTCTCTCCTCTAACCCAGAGATGCCGGCCCACGCCCATCTCCTTAAAGATACATTGGTGGCAGCCCACTGGACGGACAGTGCGCATGAGTCGGGGTAGCGTATAGATGCGTACCCCACGCTGGCAGGCGAGTATACCGTTATTATTGTAGTGTTGCCTTCTTCCTCGATCGATGCTATGCTAGCGTTTGTGAAGAAGACAATGTAGTCGTCGATCCAGACCATGTTGCTGTTTGACAGTTTAACATGCCATATACCATTCTCGTCGACGTCATAGTCCGAAGGGTTTACTGGATACGGGTATAGCCTAAAGTATACCCCGTCTATGACAATGTGGTAGTATGTGCTGGCCTTTGATGGGACGGCTGTTACAGTACCCATAACCGGGTCCATGGCTAGACCTCCGACAACCTCTACTAGAGCAACGGGACCCTCGACACCCTGGAGGCTCATGAGAAGCTGCCCGCTCACTCCTTGACCTCTATAGTCTACAACCTCAATAGAGGCCACCGCGAGGCCATACCTTTCCAGCTTGCCCGGATCCGGCCTGCCCGGGGCCTCGGCGACGGCCGACATGAATGCAGGCATGACCTGGAATCCCGCGTTGGCCACGAGGAAGAAGGATAACAGTACTGCACCAGCACTCCGCGTTATCCTAAACGGTACGGCGTACAACGCTGAACCGATCGCCGCCAGTATTAGCCCGAACTTCTTTACGAAGTAGGCTACAGCCGCTATCCAAAAGACGGTGAACAGGCCGGTATCGATAGCCTTGTCTAGAGGCGATACTAGGAATTTAGCATACCCCCAATAGCCTATGCGGGAGAGTACAGCCATTACCGCAAGAATTATGGTCTTTCCCAGCATTAGCACGGATATGGCGGTATCCCTCCATTGCGTGAAAAAAGCCCAGCTACCCCCGAGCAGTGCTGCGATCTCATTGCTTATATCCACCAGAGTAAAGAAAAGGAGGCTCACTAGAGCGGCTAGGATGGCGTCCCATAACAGTATGGGCGCCCACCTCTTAACAGACCTAACCGGTATCGGTAGCGCGTAGACTAATACTCCAATGTAGAATGTTAGCAATGCAAGCTTGTACGCTACTATGAGTATATCTCTTACAAGAGCGTCTTCAGCCACCGCCACCACCTGTTATAAGATTGACAATGTAGAGGACTAGCGTGAATATCGTGGATCCAATTGCAAGCCAGAATGCGGCCCAAACACTGTCTTCTATGAGGCTGTTTCCCGCCCTTCTCAGCCTGCCTAGAGGGATAGGGGTCCCCCTAAGAGTCCACCCTATACTCCAGGTAAGAAGGAATAGCGCCCAGGCTAGCGTTGTCACATCATTCGTGACCTCCTGTATGAACGATATTATGTCGTCTACAGCCATGTACGCCCCCTAGTTAGAAGGTATGGGGGAGGGGGTGGGGCGGCACTATCCTTTGATCTTCGAGAGTAGTCTCTGGGCTTTCTCTGCAATCTTAGAGTCTATCTCCTCGTAGACCTGATAGCCGATTAGCTCGTAGAATTCCCAGCGCGTCATCATACGGTCTAGGAGAGGCTTCTGCGTCCCCTCCTTCTTGAGTACCTCCAGCGCCTCTCTAATGGCGCCCATGGCATAGCGGAATGTTGTCACGGGGAATATAACTATCTTGTAGCCTGCCTGTTTAAACTGCTCTACTGTGAGGTACGGGGTTTTACCAAACTCTGTCATGTTAGCTAGGAGTGGAACGCCTGGCAGTTGCCTTGCAAAATACTCGAACTCTTCGAGGCTTGTTAGGGCTTCCGGGAAAATAACGTCGGCGCCCGCTTCAACATACATCTTGGCCCGTTCTACGGCGGCCTCTAAACCCTCAACCCCTCGGGCATCGGTTCTTGCTATTATCACGGTCTCCTTTCTCCTAGCCTCCACGGCGGCTATGATTTTCTTAACCATCTCGTCTGCAGGTATTAGCTTCTTGCCTTTAAGGTGCCCGCATTTCTTCGGTAGAACCTGGTCCTCGATTTGTATCGCGGCAGCACCAGCATCTTCGAGTTCTCTTACAGTCCTTTGAACATTGATCGCCTCTCCGAACCCGGTATCGGCGTCAACAATTAGGGGGATCTGAGTAACCCTAGTAATATACCGGGTAAACATGGCTAGCTCCGATAGCGTGATTATTCCAAGGTCTGGCATTGCAAGGCTCCCGGTAAGAGCGGCACCCGATAGGTATGCAGCGTCAAACCCCATGGATTCAACCAATAATGCTACCGCTGGATTGAAGACTCCAGGAGCTACTATGATGTCTTTGGTTCTCAATAGCTGGCGTAGTACCATTCCAGGGTCCTCGGGGGGAGAGCGGTAGAGGAACGCCATCCCTCCTTTCACCACCCTATCATATGCTGGCAAAGCCCTTTAACTCCAAGTCGCCTCCCGACGTCTGGGTGAACTAGATGGGAGGGCGCCAGAGGACGACGTTGTTCATGGAGAAAGGGAGGAAGGAGGAGGAGCAGGAGTCAAGGCGTGGAAAGAAGAGGAAGAAGTAGCCTGCAGGGCGTGGCCACCGCCAAAGAGAGGTAAACCACTAGCGATCGCCATAGCTGCCAGCATATCTAAAACCGAGCAGACCCAGCTACTCAAGTCGATCAAACTAGGCCAGATAGCGAGGGCCGCGTTCATCTACCGTGTCGACGAGATAGTAGTTTACAGGGACGAAGACTCGAGTAGAAGCGACGTTAGATTTGCAAAGCTTCTTTTAGAATTCCTCGCAACCCCTCCTTATCTTAGGAGGGCGCGTTTTCCACTAACACCCGAGCTTCGGTATGCCGGGGTTCTTCCACCTATCAGGGGAGTCCTCCACGAGGCTCCCAAGACTGCTAGGCTTGGAATGCTGGTGGCGGGCCTGGTGGAGAGCTGTGCTGGTAGGACCTGCACCCTGTATCTTGGAGGCCTAGGGCGTGTTCATGCTAACATCAAAGCAAAGCCAGGTAGTATTGTCGCGCTAAGAATAACTAGTGTAAACCCCCTGCGTGTCGCTAGGGCTCCCGCTAGCTACTATTACTGGTATAGGGTTAGAGTCGCCTCAAGCCTTGTGGAGACTATTAGATTTTATAGGAGTAGGGGCTATGTAGTTCTAGGTACATGTAGGCTCGGCGAGTGTATAAGCGACGTTGTCACCAGACTTGCTGATAGTGTATCCGGCGCGCGCGGCTTGCTTGT
>CAYRZG010000018.1:13491-17385 GCA_964428695.1 uncultured Desulfurococcales archaeon | reverse complement strand
GTAGACGTAGGGTATCTTCTTCTCGTCGCATAGTAGCGGGAGGTGTGCAACGATCTCGGGCGGGTCGACGTCTTCAGCTATAATCACTAGCTTCGCTATACCCCTCTCGCACGCTTTAGTGGTCTCATTGGTTCCCTTCTTTATGGCGCCCGTCTCCCTGGCCTTGCGTACGGCCTCATACACCTTCTCAGCTAGGTCCTCTGGAACCTCGAACTTCACGTAGAACGGCTTACTCATCCTACATCCTCCTCCCCGTCTCGGGTCGTTCCGTCAACAGGGGGATGCTGGATAGAGGAGTATTAAAGGTAAGCGCGCCCACTTCGAGTGGGTGGGTGGAGGGAGTGTCCTGCCTCGAGAAGATTGGGCCGGGAGAGAAGGCTCCCGAGATTGTAAACGTTATCATAGAGATACCTATGGGTAGCAGCGTCAAATACGAGTTCGATAAGGAGGCATGCATTGTTAAGGTCGACAGGTTCCTGTATACTAGCATGGTATACCCGTTCAACTACGGTTTCATACCAGGGACCCTAGAGGAGGACGGAGACCCCGTAGACGTTCTAGTGTTAAGCCGCGAGCCCGTGTACCCTGGATCCGTGATAGAGGTCGTCCCGATAGCAGTGCTAGAGATGGAGGACGAGGAGGGCCCCGACAGTAAGATAATAGCTGTCCCCAAGGCCAAGCTAGACCCATACTACGCCGACTGGAAAGATGTAGACTCGATACCCGAACCGCTTAAGGAGAAGATCAAACACTTCTTCGAACACTACAAGGAGCTGGAGCCTGGAAAGTGGGTTAAGGTGACAGGCTGGAAGGGAGCCCTGGAGGCGAGGGAGAAGATAAGGAAGGCGATAGAGAGGGCCGGGAGGTAGCAAAGGCTTGGCTAATCAGCCGAGTCAGCTCGCTAAAACCCTATTCTTTTCCATATTAGCGGCCGCCACCCTGCTAACCCCCACTGCAGCGGCCCAGGAGGGGTTCACTGCAAAGTTCTATTACGTAGCCGGCATCGTACAGGCGCCGCCCGGCACAGTGGACCCAGCTAACCCGTGGACAGTTTACTCCGCCCCTCACGTGTACAAGGTGCTCTACAGGATAGGGTTGGACGGCAGCATCCAGCCGGTAGAGGCCTATACGAGTGCTACCGGTCTTCCTGGGAGATACTATGAGATAGAGAAGCAGCTAAGGAGCATTCTAGAGTCGATCCTCAACCAGCCGGGTCCCGGCGAGCCGTCCAGCTACTATCACGTGGCAATAGCCTCTGACCTAACGACTGCCAGGTGTGGGCCTGCGATTAGGGTTGCTGGCAGCGACAGTATAGCATACTATTACAATGGCATCCTCTTGTTTGCTCTAGTCAACGCGGGCTACGATCCCAGGACAGGGCTGGCGACATACATCTACTATTCTCTCGAGTATGGCGGAGATTTGTGCGTGGATAAACTTGTAGACGGGCTAGACGTAGTGGTACTTGCTCTTGCCGGCCTGCTTGTGACAGTGTACGCTTTTGAAGGATTCCGCTATGCCAGGAGGGCTCTCGAGACTATTTTTTCCAGTGAGCCAGGCGAGCCCGTGTAGGCACCTAGGCCTGCACGGGTGGTATACTGTTGCTGAGGAGGGCGACCGTCGCCGACAATGGCGCCATACTTCTTGGAGTCAACGTTGTTGCCGACGGTTTCGCTGAGAGGATTGTTAGAATAGTCACCCACGCTCACAGCGACCATATACGAGGGCTCTCGCGAAGCGCCAGGTTCAGCATATCGATAATAGCGACCCCAACCACGTTCGAGTTTCTACGTGTCCTGGGCTACAGGATTCCCGGCGAGAAAGTCCTCCCACTACCCTATAATACGCCCGTCGAGATAGATGGCGAAAGGATCGTACTCCGGCCGGCCAGGCATATTGCCGGCAGCGCCCAGGTCGAAGTTGAAGGCGACACTTATAGAGTCGGGTACACGGGAGACTTCAAGGTTCCCGGCACTCCACCCATGGAGGACTTAGACGTGCTAGTGTTAGATGCGACCTACGGCATGCCAGGCATGCAGAGGAGGTGGACGGACTACGATGCGCTGGCCGCCCTAATAGGTCTTATAGAGAGGTTCATATGGCAGGGTCCCGTCTGGATATATGGCTTCCACGGCAAGCTTCAAGAGATAATGGTCGAGCTGCGGAGGAGGGGGGTAGAGTACGAGTTTATGGCAGAGCCCAAGATAATCGAAATGGCTAGGATAGCGTCTAGATTCTACGGCGTCCGAGTCGACCCCGTTAGACCCTATCTTGGCGGCAGCGTTGATGAGAGCGTCATAGTGTTTGTCCACGAATCTAAAAGGAGGGGGAAGAGGAGGCTCCCAGGAGTACACGTTAGGCTCACGGGCTGGGAGATGAGGGACATAGTATGGCCTACAGGGCCGAGATCGTTCAATGTGAGCTATAGTGACCATGCCAGGTTATCCGAGATTATAGAATACCTAGAAGACGCAAGACCCCGCCTGGTCGTGATAGATAATTTTAGAGGGAGGGGAGCATGGGCGACTGCTAGGTATATTGAGCGTACACTGGGCATCCCAGCAAGGGCTGAGCCGGTGAACCCTATTGGGGTTAGGAGAGGAGAGGCCAGAGGATACTAGGGTAGCCCTTCTAGTTGCTAGGAGGCTAAGGAGCAGGCATGCCGAGCTTGGGCCTGCCCTGTTGGCGGCCTCGATACTAGTAGGCGCGTCGGCCACGCTGCTTGGCCTAGACTATCGTGTGTGGTCTATCCTATCCTTGTACCCAGCGCTCCTCGGGGGGTTCTCACAGGCGTACTTCATGATCGCACTGTATCGTGGAAGGCTGTTGGTCGAGGGCAGGCGGGTAAACAGTCTAAAGCTCGTGCTCGGCGCGGTCTGGCCTATACCACTCTACTATACTATACTCGGGATTCTGCTAGTCTCTTGGAAAGTTAAGAGGGATACAGAGTATATTTTAGAGAGGGCGTTCGCCGATACACAGTGCGCTAGGATAGACAATCCCATAGTTGAACTGGCAACCCTGGGGCTTTCACTGGCCCTCCTCCAAGCCTGTGTGGGAGCTGTCGCCGCCTCCGCCCTCGAGAGATATGCTTCTCTCCAGGTAGCCTCGGAAAGCCTCGGCGCCGAGAGCTATGACGGGCAGGAGGATTCTGGGAGCCCTAATGTTCCTGTCTAGTATCGCCCTCCAGGTCGACCCGCAGTTTTGGCAGACGAAGAGGCCCAGCCTCCTCCGCCTGTCCGTGAACACGCCAATGGCTATGGGATCGCTACTTCCACAGTAGGGGCATATCATGGTCCCAGTCCGCGATATACGCCATTTGTAAGAGCAGAAGGTGCACACCATATAGTATCCGTCCTTCTCTACAACCATTGTCCTCGACTCGGCACCGCACACCGGGCAGTAGGGGCTTATCCTCTCCTCAACGCCGCTTTCGAGCCTCTTATCAGCCAGCCACCGGGCTATAGCCTGCACTGCTACTAGAGCCGCCTTCGCCCCCGGCTGTTCTATGTCGCCTTTGAGGAAGGACTCGAGAGCCGCGTTGGGGTCTTCGACGGGGTCTCCAAGCTTCTCTCCGGCGTAGTCTAGCACCTCTTCTAAAACACCATTGTCAGAGAGCTTCCTAAGTACAGTTTCCAGACTACTATTTGCGTCAACGTCAACGTTTTCCAACATTTTCATAATTTCCAATTCTACCCGTTCAACCATGATAGCCTTGCCTACATCAACTTTGCCACCCTTCAAAAGATGCATGTACTTTTCCAAAGCCTTCTGGAACTCCTCTAAACGCTCGTCAATATTCAACTCTTGCCACCCTTTCCAGCACGCTCAGCATCCACATATACCCGCTCCAAAGGTGGTGCGGCATTGCAACGAACCTTATCCCCCGACCTC
>CAYRZG010000018.1:0-13481 GCA_964428695.1 uncultured Desulfurococcales archaeon | reverse complement strand
AGGTATAGAATTTCACGCCTATACCCTCCAGCGAGTCTCTCCACCCTGGACTTGGGGGTACTAGGCATCTTATGGGCATGGGGCCACCATACACCTTATAGCCTAGCCTGGCGGCGTGTGCAGATATTTCCTCGGCCAGCTTGTGGAGGTCTCTAGCGAGTCCCTCTGCTCCACCCGGCCACGAGTTCACCACCAGCCTCATCGCCTCCCTGGCAGCTATAGCCGAGCAGCCGGGCCTCGTGCCCAGGAGGCCGAACTGTCTTCCACCTGGAAGGTATGGCGCGTCGACCCAGAGTGAGTCTATGACCTCCTTACTGTAGGCTAGAAGAGCCCCTGCCGGAGGTGGGGCTTCCGGTATCTTGTGGAAGTCTACAGCATATGTGGCTTCAAGCCTTTCCAGGTCTATCTCGAGGCTTTTGTCTAGAAACCTTGCTATAGGCCCCGCGTATGCCGCGTCAATGTGTATAGAGGCGCCCTTCTCCTTAGCGTATTCGAGCGTTTCCGGTGGAATGTCTACCCTACCATACTCAGTTGTTCCAATAGTTGCTACTACAATATGCTCACTACCGACCCTTTTGGGGTCAAACTCTTCGAGCCTTAGGCCTAGGAGCTTCGCCGCTTTTGCTATTGAGTAATGAGTCTCGCCAGTGACTGCGACAACTCGTTTTCCCTGGTTCCTCCAATAGTATAGTGCTAGAATGTTGGACTCTGTTGCTCCGGAGGTCATCTTACCAGGGTACCTCCTACCTAGGCTAACCATGCTAATAGCTGCGACTGCTTCCTCCTCGGCTTCAGCAATCTCACTATACCCTTCGGGGTCCCCGAGGTTGGTGTGAGCGTATAGGCTACACAAGTATCTTATAGGCCATGGGGGGTCGGGTATCATGCCGCCGAATACGGTCATCTCCGACTATCACCCGCGGGTTGGGGGAAAAGGGAGTGGGATACTTGGCTTAGGGGAGTGTTATAGATGATATGGCTAGGGGGGCGATTATGCCTAAGAGTATAGTGGCGGCGGCAGCTATGATTACTGCTATTATTGTGCGGTCAGGTATCTCGTGTGCACCCTCGCTGGACACGGCTTCTCTAGCAAGTCTCACATAGTAGGCCGAGCTTATTGCGCTGTTGATCAACGCTACTGCTACGAGTATTATCGAGTAGGAGGCCGCTGCTATGAAGAGGTATAGCTTGCCCCAGAAGCCTAGGAGTGGAGGCATTCCTAGAAGACTGAGTAGCAGGACGGCAGTGGATGACGATGGTAGCCTCCCCTGACCTGCTAGGGCCGGGTTGTCTCCGGCCTCCTCGGCTATCGGGAATAAAGCTGACTTTGAAATCCCATAGGCTATAGCCTGCACGGCTATTCCCGCAAGCGCTATCTTCGCAACGCCCGGGTCTACGGGGGCTGCGTAGGCAAGGGCTGCCGCGCCTGCTAGTATGTAGCCTACATGGGCGATGCTACTGTATGCCAGGACCCTCTTGAATCCGGGCGCTGTTAGCGCCGCTATATTACCGTAGGTCATTGTGGCCACAGCGAGTACCGCCAATACTATGGCCATGGTCGTAGAGACTGCCAGGTTTGTGCCCGCGTTTAGATATATGAGCCTGGCGAAGAGTCCTATGAATGCTAGCTTTACGACACCGGATACTATAGAGACTACCAGACCGTTCGCTTTGCCATAGACGCTGGGGAGCCACCAGTGGAAGGGGACTACTCCAAGCTTGAAGCCTAGACCTGCCAGAAGGGCTGCGAACGCAAGGGCGCCGGCGGTGTCTAGTGTGAGGCCGGCCACGGTGAAACCCTGCTGGCCCGACTCTGCCGCGCTGACGGTGTTCGACGCCGCCCATATTGCTATGAAGAATGTCGCCACGGCCCCCACTAGGATGTATCTAACCGCGGCTGCTCTCGACTCCTTGTCAGAGGGTAGGGCTACCACTACGTAGCTTATCACTGAAACTAGTAGCCACGATGCTAGCACTACAAGGGCGTCGTTGGCACCTACTATGAAGAAGGAGCCGAACAATGCCAGTGGGAGCAGGCTGTAGAAGCCTGGGCTACTCTCCCATAGTAGCGGCTCCCTACCCGCTGCGAGTGCAGCTATACTCGCAGTTAGCGCTAGGCCCAGTAGGATTAGTGTAGTGAATCCGTCATGGGATACGAGGCCCCCGTAAAACGTTATGCTCCCAGACTTTGACGTTGCTATGGCGAGGGCTACAGTGGAGGCGGCGAACGATATCACGCCCAGCCATGCTAGGTATGCCACGATCCTGCTAGTCCTGCCAACTATCATTGAGACTAGTGGGACAATCACCCCTATGCCGAGGGTGAGGTAGAGCCCGTATTCTACTATCATCTCGTACACCATGCCCATCACCTCCATAGCAGGAAGATGAACAGCATCACCAGGGCTGCAAAGTAGGCGTATAACATGAGGTAGTAGTCGCTCCTACCCCTGTGTAGTGCTCTAAGCGCTCCTGCCCCCAGCACGAATAGGCCTGGGACAACCATGTGGTATAGAGCGTCTATTCCAATGTCGATTCCAGCTAGTATTATGCTTAGGCCGGCGAAGCCGCCGACTACTATTATGTAGATTATCGAGTTGATATACCATCTGTCGTAGAGGAAGTTGTATATGGCACGTGCGGCGGCGTTCTCTCTAACGATTCTCGGGAAGTCTACCCTAGCCACCATGTATAGGCCTGCTACGACGGCTATAGAGGCTAGGACGAATCCTATGGCGCCCAGGACCGCTCCTGTTATGTGTATTGTTAGCTTGGCCGCTTCTCCTAGGGATAGCGTCAGCTGCACTCCCTCTGCCAGAGCCTTCGAGGTCCAAGTCTGCCATGCGAGTCCGAGTATGAGGCTTGCGACTGCTAGGATCGTGTATGGTACTAGCATGAGTAGTGGGGCCTCGTGGGGCTTGTGGTGGGTGTGGGGCTTCTCGTAGGGTGGAAGGTGGAATATTCTCAGTATCATTCTAGTAGTGTATGCTGCTGTCAGGCCGGCTGTTATGAGTGCTAGCCAGTAGCCCCAGTATAGGTGCGCCTCTTCTGCCACGGCTAGCACCTTCTCTTTCGAGAAGAACCCGCTGAGCGGCGGGACTCCTGCCAGGCTGAGACCTGCCAGCCACATTGATATCGCGGTTATCTTCATGTACTTGGCGAAGTTGCCCATGGGGTCTATGAACCTGCTGTGGACTACGTGTATCAGCCATCCCGCTATTAGGAATAGGGCGGCCTTGAACACGGCGTGGCTTACAAGGTGTGCTAGGCCTGCCCCGATACCCGTGGCTACTCCCTCGACGCCTGCCTCCGCTAGTAGTCCTGCGGCAGCTGCTGCTAGGAACATGTATCCTAGCTGGCTCGCGGTTGAGAATGCGAGTATTAGCTTGAGCTCGTTTGCCACCAGAGCCATAGTGGCCATCATGAAAGCCGTTATAGCTCCCAGCGCCGCCATAATAGTGAAGTACTGGGTTGTTGCGTCCGATACTAGCCCTCCAGCAGCCGCGGCGCCGGCGAAGAATATTGGTACAAATCTTAACATGAAATACACTCCTGCCTTGACCATTGTGGCGGCGTGTATTAGCGCCGAGACCGGTGTTGGACCGGTCATCGCTGTCACAAGCCATTCGTGGAATGGGAACTGCGCGCTCTTAGCTAGGGCGCCTAGGCTGAAGACTAGTAGCACGCCGAGGAGTATGCCTTTTGCCGCCAGGCTACCCATCCACGCGGGTGCCTGGGCTGCTATCTCTGGTATGCTCATAGTGCCGGTCAACAGGTATATGAAGCCCATCCCTATCAGCATGCCTATGTCTCCGATCCTAGTGAACATGACCGCCCTGATCGCGCTGTGGCTCGGCTCGAAGTACATTGGCTGACCTAGCGCCTTTCTGCCTGGGACTCCCACCCAGTATTCCTCCTCGTCTGTGTACCAGTGGCCTATTAGAGCGTAGCTTGCCAGGCCTGTTCCCTCCCATCCGATGAATAGAAGTACCAGATTGTCTGCGGTAACGAGGAGTAGCATGCTCGCGACGAAGAATGTGAAGAAGAAGAAGTATCTTTGAACGCCCCAGTCACCTTCCATGTACTTTACGCTGTAGATTGCGATTAGAAGGCTGAGCCATGAGACTACGAGTGCCATTATGACGCCTAGGCCGTCCAGGTATGTTCCTAGAGTTACTCCGAGCCATGGTACCCATTCGCCGTATAGCGCGTATATTGGACCGTCACTGTATACCCTGATAGCCGCTAGAGTGGATATTATGGCTGCTATAGCTATGCTGGCGACGCTTCCCCAGCCATATATCTTCTCGGACTTAACCCCTACTAGGTAGAGTAGAGCGAGCACTAGGGCTCCAGCGTATGGGACGAGCCATATTAGGCTCCAGGGCATGAACCCGACCACGTTAACCCCTACCGCTTCCACCGTTGATCACCCCGAGACTATGCTGGCTAGAATGTTAGATGACGTCTGTAGCGGGTCCATTAACATGTTGACCACTATGAAGAAGAAGACTCCTAGGATGCCAAGAAGGATGACTACCGCTTTGAACTCGTCCATCTTCTCATAGCCGGGTACAATACCCATTCTGCTAAGCTCTTCTCGCAGCTGTCCAAAGAATATTCTCCTCATTGTTATGAAGGCGTAGGCCGCTGATACCCCGAATGCTATGATGAGTAAGAGTGCGAGCAGAAGTACTCCTCCTGGCTGAGAGGCCGGGAAGTATTTGACTACTCCTATTGTTATGAGAAGCTCGCTCCACATTCCCACGGTAGGAGGCATTCCAACCAGGTGCATGAAGCCCAGGAGGGCTGCTGCCGCCATGAGCGGGTATGCCCTGGCTAGTCCGCCCATCCTGCTTATGCTCCTCAGACCGTGGAGTTCGGTTATGAAGACTCCAGCCACGGTGAAGAGCACTGCCTTTCCAAACGCGTGGCTTAGGTAGTGTATCATTGCTCCTGCTATTCCGAAGGCGGTGAGGGTTCCGATCCCTAGTAGCAGGTAGCCCATCTGGCTGACGCTAGAGTATGCCAAGAGCCTCTTGAAGTCGTCTTGTCTTAGGGCTACTAGGCCACCGTAGATTATGGTTGCAAGGCCTAGAGCCACTAGGTATGTTGACATGGAGGAGAGCGTGTCTGGGAATAGGGGTAGGGCGAATCTAGCCATAGCATAACCTGCCAGGCCGATCAGGTTGGGGGACAGTAACGCTGACACTGGTGTTGGAGCCTCGGCATGAGCGTATGGCAGCCACATGTGCACGCCTAGAACGGCCATCTTGATGAATAGCCCTAGTATGACGAGCACGGCCATTATCGATGCGGCGTCTCCCACAATTGTTCTAGCGGGCTCCACGTAGGCTACTCCCGAGGGAGCTTCCAGCGCTACGTCGAAGCTTCCAGCAGTTAGGCCATAGTATAGTATTCCTGCCAGGAAGAGCGCTCCTGCCACATGGGTCCAGATGAAGTAGAGTAGCGCTATCCTCTTCCTATCCCCGTAACCATAGAATAGTATGAGTAGGAATGACGCTATTAGCGACAGTTCGAGGAATATGTAGAACTCTATGAGGTTGGACGATAGCGCCATTCCTAGCATTGCTACGGCAAAGCTAGAGTATAGGGCGTAGTAAGCCCATATGGACCTGGGCTTTTCCCCCTCTGCCTCCATCTCTTCTATCCTGGTAGCCATGTAGCGTATGCTGTAGACTGATACGAGGGCGGTGACCAGGCTGACACCCAGAAGTACGGGGGCGGAGAGTCCGTCGACGAACAGCCGGAACTGGCCGATGCCGTAGCTGGATAGGTCTATAGTGTACGGGTCCCAGACGCCGCTTCCCACCAACCCCCGGGCGAGATAGTGTAGGGCGGCAGCTCCAGGTATGAGCAGAGAGACCGCTAGGGCGTAGGCTAGGAGCCTCGGCCTAGCTCGGACTATGCTTCCTGCCACTCCAACTATAAAGGGTATCACGAGGGACAGCCACCATACGGGGATCGAAGCTTCCACCGTCTTACACCCCCTCCTCTTCTAGACTCTCCGAGTCCAGGCTCTTGGCAACGCGGTAAAACGAGGCCATGACAGCGACTAGTACTATTACCTCGCCCGAAACTATTGATATTAGGAGAATTGTGAACGCTGCCGCTCTAGTTGGGTCGAAAGAGAGTAGTACTAGTAGGAAGATTAGGATTGCGTTGAATATTATCTCTATGGAGAGTAGCTGGCGGAGGAGATTCCTAGACGATGCTAGCCCATACACTCCAATACCTGCAAGTACAGCGGCACCTATCAGCGACACGTTTGCCACAGCCGCATCGACCACTGCCATGGTTCACCCCCTCCTCGCTATCGAGATAGCTTCTACTAGTGTCGCTGCTAGCGCTACGAATAAGAGAGCTATAACCGGAGCATAGTTCGACGCTAGTATCGTTGACACGCTGGCAACTGATACCTCGCTCGGCCTCGCGTAGCCCGCGTAAAGGCGTGAGACGATTACTATAGCCGCAATAGCCATGGCTAGAGTAGCACCGGCCAGGAGACCCTTCTCATGATCTACTCGCTCGCCGCCTCCACCTCCCAACATTGAAACCGTTACGATGATGAACATTACAGCTGCACCAACATACACTATAACGAGAAATACCGCTACTATGACATATCCTAGAATCGCGGCTAGTATCGCATTAAACATTCCAAGCAGGGCTAGGGATGCGCTAGCATAAACTAGGTCTTTAGAGCGAACTATGAGGTATGCGAGCATCACCATTATTACTATGGTAGTCGATGCTAGCAGCGGTTCTACCGGCGTCATTGTTTCTCTCCCTCCTCTGCTGGGACCTTAACCAGGCCCTTCTCCTCGTCAATGACGTAGCGTACTGGTATGCCCTCCTTGGCAGTCTTATACTCTGGCGGGTGGAGGAAGGACTCCAGGTCCAGGTCCATTTCAGCCATATTCTCGTATACCACGTCATGGTATGGTACATGGTAGAGTGCTTCAGTCGGGCATACGTCGACGCAGTACCCGCAGAATATACACCTCTGATAGTTTATTACAGGCCACATCTTAACCTTAGTCTTGCCCGTTTTGGGGTCTTTCTCGGGTATTCTAATCATCTTCATAGCTGCCGCGGGACATATTCTCGCACAGGATGCGCAGTTTATACACTTTTTCTTGTCGAGTACTATGAAGCCCCTGTATCCTGGCCTCAGTTTAATGTACTCTTTTGGATAGATTAGCGTAGACCTCTTTGGGTCAAAGAAGTATTTGACGCCGAGTAGTATAGCTTCAAGGTTCCCCCTGAAGGAGGAGAATATTCCGCGGGCGTGAACCCGCCTAGGGACTGCTTTTGGAGGCATATGCTATCACCCCACCACGCCTAGATAGTACTCGAAAAGACCTAGGCCGAAGCCGGCTAGTGCTAGGGGGAATAGGATCTTCCACGCCAGGTCTAGGGCCTGGTCTAGCCGGTACCTTCCATATACTGCACGGAAGAAGCTGAATATTGCCATTAGTATAGTCGCCTTTACTATCACGACTATCGAGGGTATGAGATAGCCGGATATGAAGCCCTCGCCAGGGTTTACCGGGCTCCAGCCTCCTAGGAATACAACTGCTATGAGGAGTGAGAGTACGAATCTCTTGATGTATGCTGCACCCATGTTTACACCGTAGAGCAGGCCACTATACTCAGTGAAGGGTCCCGCTACTACCTCGTGCTCGCTCTCAGGTATTTCGAAGGGGAATCCGCTTGTCGACATTAGCACTGCTATGAAGGCCGCCAGGAATGCTAGTGGGTTTAGGATCGCAAACCATAGAGTCTGCCTTTGGGCCTCCACTATGGTAACTAGGTTGAAGGAGCCGGTCATAGCTGCGGCTGAGAGTAAGGATAGTATGGCTACTAGCTCGTAGGCTGTTATCATGAACGCTTCTCTCATGCCTCCTATTATGGAGAACTTGTTGTTGCTCGCCCAACCAGCTACTACTAGGAAGATTGGAGATACCGTAGTTAGGGCTGCTGCTATCAGCAGGCTGTACTCCATCGGTATAGGCCAGTATTGGGGTAGATTCGTGAACGGGATTGCTAGTACGGGGACTATTGTCAGTATTAGAGCCGCTAGTGGCGCCGCTATGAATATGCCCCTGTCAGCTGTTACGGGTACTATTATCTCCTGGAAGGCATACCTCATTAGATCAGCGAATAGCTGTAGGCCGCCTGCAAGTTTTGGAGACACGTGTAGTGGACCTATCCTCCTCTGTACTCTGGCAGCTGTTTTCCTCTCGAACCATAGTATGAAGACTACTATCGCGAGGGGTACTATGAGGCCTAGTACGACTAGCTGCCATAGAGGAGGCCATGTGATAATATCTATGAGCGCCTCCACTATTGACACGTGCACCACCTCCTACCTGTCCGCCTCTGGCGGGAAGTAGTCTATGCTACCATAGATCACGGGCAAGTCCATTACCCTGTGGCCCGGGACAATGTACTTGAAAACGAGGGCGTTCCTTGCAGAGGGACTGTTTATCCTAACCCTGTAGGGTGTCTGACCGCCATCGCTCTCAACATAGTAGGATATCTCGCCTCTAGCCGTCTCTCCCCTCGCGTATGCTTTACCCTTCGGCACCTTCAGCATGGCGAAGAGTGGGATTAACTTTATCCTACCCTGCTCCTGGAAGACCTTCTTGTAGAGTGGAGGCGCCGTCTTCCAGAACCTATCGTGCATTATCGGCTCTCCCTTGTGCTTCTCGAGCCAGTCTGCTACCTGCTCCAATATCCTAGTACTCTGCCTTATCTCCTCGACCCTCTGCCACACCCTAGCCAGGGCGTCACCCTCCTGATACACTGGAACCTCGAAGTCAAGCTCGTCGTAGACCTCGTAGGGTGCACTCATCCTAACATCATACGCTACTCCAGACGCTCGCAGGTTGGGTCCTGTTATACCAAGTTCTATCGCCAGGTTCCTCGGAATTACTCCAACCCCCTCTAGCCTCGACCTTATCACCGGGTTGTCGGCGAATATCTTCCGGTAGTCTTCAAGGCGTCTCCTCATATACCTTATTGCCTTCCTAAGCGACTTTAACAGATCGTCGGGCACATCCCTCCTTACGCCTCCGAAGACAGGGTACGAGTGGGTTAGTCTCGCTCCCGTCAACCATTCTATGAGTTCTACCCAAACCTCTCTATCGCCGAAGGGCCACATGTACATCGTAGAGTGGCCCGTGAATACTCCGAAGATTCCGAAACCGTAGAGATACGCCGCTATCCTGTTCATCTCACACAGGAGTACCCTCAGATACTGGGCTCTCAGGGGTGGCTCTATACCTAGCAGTTTCTCTACAGCCTCAACATACGGGAGTGTTACATTACAGGCGTCGTGGATCGCCATCCTCTCGAAGAGGGGGATGTTCTTTATCCAAGCCCTTCCCTCGGCAAGCTTCTCCATAGTCCTGTGTACATAGCCCATATCCGGGTCTGCCTCGACTATCACGTCGCCGTCTATCCGTATGATTATCCTCATGTGACCGCTTCCAGGGTGCTGAGGGCCTATGAATACCTCGTAGAGGTCCTTCCCTATCTTGCGGCTCCAAGCGCCCGGTATCTTTAAATCGTTAAACCCGACCTGTCCGTGGACTGTGAATAGACCTCCCTCCACTCCTACCACCCCTATTTCTTAACCTTGAAAATATTTTCTTCTTTTACAATGAAATCTCTGCGCATTGGTTTGAGTTCGGCCACGGTTGGAGCAAGGAGTAGGGGTCTCATGTCTGGATGACCTTCAAAGTAGATGCCAAAGCCTTCGTAAATCTCCCTTTCCAGGAAGTCGACGCTCGTATATATGTCGTAGAGTGTCGGGACCCTATCCTGACTTTCGGGTATCGTATAGTATATGCCAACTATGGTTTTCGCTAGTTCTGGATTCGTGTAGCTTGATAGATGGTAGATTATCCTTATCTTCCCCTCCTTTTTGTCGTGCACTGCTGTAACGTCCTTCGCATGGTCAAATCCGGCCTCTTTCATCTTCTTAGCGGCATCTCTAATATTGCTAATGTCGACTTCTACTTGTACTACGTCCTTCCCCACCTCCACGTTCTTTACCATGTCTCCGAGTATCTTCTTCACATAGTCTACCACGTCCATCTGTCAACCCCTCCACCAGGAGCACACATCTTCTTTGGGCCTGACATACTCCTTGTCCGGCCTCCATCCCTCTTCAACGAACTTTCCAGCTATGCCCTGCTCCCTAATCTTCCTCTGCAATTCTATAATTGCCCTGGCAACGGCCTCAGGCCTCGGCGGGCATCCCGGTATGTAAACGTCTACTGGTATGATCTCCCAAGGTCTCACAATGTTGTAGCTATTGTAGAATATGCCGCCGTCTATCGCGCAGGCCCCCATTGCTATGGCGAACTTTGGCTGTGGCATCTGCTCCCAGGTCACCCTAACCGCGCATGCCATTTTCTTCGAGACTGTTCCCTCGATTAGTATCATGTTAGTCTGCCTGGGACCCACCCATGGTAGGGCGCCGTGCTGCTCGTTATCGAACCTAGGGCTCCAGGCGGCGGCGAACTCGCACCCACAGCAGCTGGTAGTAAGGTGTACAGGCCATAGCGAGAAGGCGGTGCCCCAGTCGACAGCCTTGTTGAGCTTCATTCTGCCAAGAAGTATCTTCCTAGCCTTCTTGGCCGCCACATCTATGTTTCCAACGTAAACCTTGCCCTCCTGTGCCATGAGTGTCACCCCTCTATCATCCAGGATTCTATTCTCCTAGCCTCTCGTAGAGCATAGGCTAGGAGGGGGGCATAAACCCCTATCATTATAGCGAATAATTCTAAAAGTATTCCAGAATAGGATCGTGGTGCTGCCAGAAGTATTGCAAGCAGTACGACAGCCGGCTCAACGGCGAGGAATATTATGAGGTAGCCGAGGTACTGCATGGACACCTTTCCTCTAGCCTCTCCCTTCTTAACAGGATTACCCGCCTCGTATCTCATGTATTTGAGGGGCTCCTGCTCCTCTATGTCCCTTCTAGCCCTAGTTATTGCCTGTATGAATAGTACAACTGCTATCAGTACTCCTGTTAGTATGGCCGGCAGTATCACGAGGCCCACTACGGCCTTAACGGCCTCGTTGGACAGCAGCTCCTGTAACACCGGCCCCACCTGGTTTTACATCTTCCAGCAGGACTATGGCTCGACATAAAATATCTACATAGGATAGTTGAGGATAAGGTTTAGGAGTTGTAGCATGCTTAAAAGCCCATCTGGAAGGTGGGGGGATAACTATGGGACGCCTAGTTTAGGGGCCTATTAGGTCCTCGATCCTCGGCGGGTTCGGCGGCAGGCCCTTCCTCTCCCTGATCTTCCTTATCAGTTCTGGAAGCATGCTGTCGGGTACCGGGGCCCATCTGCTGAACTCTACTCCCCAGAATGCTCTGCCTGCAGTGGCGCTTCTCAGCTCTGCTGCCAGGTCGAAGCTCTCTGATACGGGCACTTCTGCTATTACTCTGGCCTGCATGCCCTGGCTTAGGACTTCTAGTATTCTACCTCTCTTCTTTGAGATTACTGAGGCTATGGCACTTATGTACTCCATCGGCGTCCTTATGTCGAGCTTCTGTAGAGGCTCTAGGAGTGTTGGCCTTCCGTCGAGCATGCCTGCCCATATGGCGTTCCTGACGGCTGGGTAGATCTGTCCGGGACCCCTGTGGACTGGGTCCTCGTGGATTACCGCGTCGTGTAGTATGACCTTGATCCCTCTCACAGGCTCTGCGGCGAGCGGCCCTTCTTTTGTTGCCAGGCGGAATGCGGCTAGGATAGTGTCTTTCACCTCTCTTAGGTGCTGTACGCCAGTAGTCTTGTCGACGAATATGTTGATACCTTCATCTATTGCCCATATCCTCCTAGCCTCATCGTAGTCCCATCCCGCCTTGTCTCTCAGTATCTTAGCCCTCTCTCTCGGATCCATGTCCTCGGTGATGACTCCCTTCTGTATTAGCTCTATGGTTTCCTCGTTTAGTGGCTCTACGCTAATGTAGAACTTGTTGTGCTTGTTGGGGCTCTTTCCTTCGAAGACCTGGGACGGCTTCCTCACGGTCTCCCTGTAGACGACTATTGGCGGGCTAGCCTTTACCTCGACGCCGAACTTCTCCTTGAGGAGTGTTAGGGCTATCTCGAGGTGGAGTGGGCCCATTCCGCTTATCAGGTATTCGCCCGTCTCCTCGTTTATCTTGACAACCAGGTTGGGGTCTTCTATTGTAAGCTTTCTCAGGGCTTCAACCATCTTTGGCAGATCCTGTAGTTTGACCGGCTCGACGGCTATAGTTACAACGGGCTCGGACACGTAGCGTAGCTGCTCGAACGGGGCCGCCTCGTCTACTTTTGCCGGATCCACTACTGTCTCTCCAGCCCTAACGTCCTCTAATCCCATCACCGCGCCGATGTTTCCGGCTGGTATTCTCTTTGTTATCTCCCTAAACGGTCCCATGTAAAGGCTTACCTGTAGTATTCTCGCCTTCTTCCCTGCGGTTAGCAGGTAGACTTCCTTGCCCTGCTCTAGTGTGCCTGAGAATACTCTTCCAGTCGCGACGAGTCCCGTCTTCTCCACTCTCACGTCGTTGACGAAGAACACTAGCGGACCATTGGGGTCGGCGTTTAGGAGTGCTTGGCCTAGCTCGGAGTTCAGGTCGCCCTTCCAGATCTTGGGTATCCTGTACTTCTGGGCTTCCCTCGGGTTGGGGACGAACTTAACTACCATATCTAGTACGGTCTCGTGGACGGGCATCAGCTTTGCAAGCCTTGCTATCTCCTTCTTGTCGCCACTCTCGTAGGCCTTGATAATCTCCTTGAAGGTTATACCCTTCTTCTGCACCATTGGTATGCTTATGCCCCACTTATCCTTAGCGCTGCCGAAGGCCACAGTGCCATCTTGTGGTTTGAGCTTCCACTTCTTCCTAAACTCGGGCTCAGCGTACATGTCTATGAGATTGTTAACGTCCCTAATTATCTCCACGAACCTTTCCTGTATCTTCTCTGGGGGGAGTTTGAGCTCCTTTATCAGCCTGTCAACCTTGTTGATGAATAGTAGTGGGCGGACACGCTCCTCGAGAGCCTGCCTTATAACGGTCTCCGTCTGGGTCATAACGCCCTCTACTGCGTCTACCACTACTATAGCTCCGTCTAGGACTCTGAGGCTCCTGGTCACCTTACCGGAGAAGTCTACGTGGCCGGGAGTGTCTATTAGGTTGATCACGTATGGCTTACCGTTGTATTCGTGGTATAGGCTTATGTTAGCGGACTTTACCGTTATACCCCTCTGCTTCTCAACGCTCAGGAAGTCGAGCACTAGAGCCTCTCCGGCAATCCTCTCCGATATGATGCCTGCGGCAGCTAGCAGGGAGTCGCTGAGAGTAGTCTTACCGTGGTCCACGTGGGCGATTATACCAATGTTCCTAATCTGCTCGATGTTCCCCATTATCTTCTCGATCTCTGATACGA
>CAYRZG010000017.1:0-18036 GCA_964428695.1 uncultured Desulfurococcales archaeon | reverse complement strand
GTTGGGACAGGTTACTAGCAGGAACCTGCTGCGAGGCTGAGGTATGAGTATCTTCCTCCTCTTCACCCCTAGCATCCCGCCCGTCACCTCGCCTTCTCCACTAGCTCTATCTTCTTCAGCCTGATGCCTAGTATGTGCCTCTTATACCCGCACTGGGTGCATGTTATCTTCAATACCACTTTCTTTGTCACCTTGGCATACCTCTTCTGTTCTGGCCTTCTCTTTGAACCGTAACCCTCCTGCTTCCTAAGGTATCTCCTCTGACCTAGAGCCATAGTCCTCCTCTTTCCATGCTTGTACACGGCCACGGTGTGCTCTGTGTGCGTCCTACACCTTGGACAGTACGTCCTTATCCGCTTCGGGAACTTCATGGTTACCACCGCCCTACCGTTGCCCTCCACCGGGTTTGACGCCGGCTAATTTAATGCTTGCCTCCCAGAGGGGGCGGGCTAGCCCCGCTATTATGAGCCTCACCGCCTTACCAGGCGGGAGGCGGACTACATCCCCCTTCTTCAATAGTATCCCGTCTTCCACCTCGAACGCCGCGGTTGCCTCCACGACGATGTACTCCCCGTGGACGGTGTAGAAGCCTGCAATGTAGTTGGCATAGTATTCTACTAGCTCCCTCAACACTGCTACAATGTTTGAGTCCACGCCACTGTACGCCTCCTCCCAGGCTAGGTCCTGGAGCCTGGCCTCCGCGACAAGCCTCGAGGTTTCAGATAGTAGTTCAACCAGCCTCTCACAGAAGTCTCCAGGACAATAGCTTGAGACTAGCTTCTTGGCCTCGTTCAAGTGTTCTAGGGTGAGCGCCTCATGCATTCCCGAGGCGGCTCTAAACGGGCCTCCAGCCGGGACCCGCTCTGACAACCACCTCTCCCCCTAGGACCTCGCAGAGGCCCTTGGTAAATAGTAGGATACCCACCTGGGCGGGCAGCTCCACTTCCTCACCCTTCTTAAAGTCGAGGTTGAAGCCTACAACCCTTCCCTCCAGGTCTTCCAGGCACCTAGCCTCAACACTACCATTGAACGGGCTTAGCAGCCTATAGTCTGGCCTCCACCCTTCGCCGACTCTCATCACTAGGAGGCTGGCCTTACCGTTGAGGGTCCCCCTCAGCCTCGATAGCCTGCTCGTGTCCTGGGTCACCTGCATGTCTATGGGGACCCTCAGCTCCTCTATCCTAGAGTATATCTCCTCCCTCCAGCCCGGGCCTAGGGTGTCGACTAGGCCAGGACGCCCCCCGGGGATTGCCCTGGCGACCCATCCCCTCCAGCCCGGGTCGCTGTCGCTGGGAGTGGCCGGCTGGAGGCTTCTCGACCTAACGTTTGGGAACAGTATGTCTAAGTCGAGAGCCTCGGCTGCGACGTACCAGGCTATCTCCCTCCTCTCCTCCCTCCCCATCTTCTCGCAGTCCTCGTTACACTCTACTATCACGTGGAAGCCCCTGTTGCCAGTGTAGTAGGTTATGACGTTCTCGGCTCCAAGGTCTCGCCGCGCCATAGCCTCCAGCCTGGCCGCCGCTCTTAGGCCTTCCAGGAGGCACTCGTCTCCGGGCAGGGGACCCTGGCATCCGGGGAAGTGGTCCACGTCTATGTCGAAGAATAGGCTCGCTCTTATGAAGCCCTTCTCCTCCATATTCCTAGCTTCTGGGAGTTCATAGACGGCTATACTATAGTATGCGTGGAGCGGCGGCCTCTCGGCCAGATGATCTAGCATCTCCTCGTATGTTGAGAATGATATGTGCCTGGTGTAGCTCTCAGCGCCTATGTATTGGAAGGCGAACTCCCTCCTCTGCAGCTCGCTGGGCTCCTCTATGGGTGGGCGTAGAGAGTAGTAGGCCTCGTAGAGGGGGGCTAGTGAGTGTAAGCCCCCCCGGAGGTCTACCGGCCTCTCACGCCTACCCCTATATCGCCGGCGATACATAGAAGGTCAGCCTGCCTCCTCCGGGATACTCGAAGTCGACCCTCGCCGGTATGTCTGCGCCGAACTTTACGACTGCCGTCTCCGCCGCCTGAGCAGCCTGGAGCATTTGAGAGAAGTGCTCCAGGCTGTACGTTGACTGGTCTGGCGAGTCAACCTGATAGTCTAGGAGGCTCTGCCTCTCGAGGCTAAACTCGAGCTCCGCCGACTCGAGGTCGCCCTGTCCTCTCATGAGTAGTTTGTCCTCGTCGAGGGCCGTTAGTGTGAGCATATCGGCCACAGGCTCCAGCGTTCTAATAGCCTCCCTAAAACTGGTGGCGAGGAGCTTTGCCTCTACGGTGAACGTTACCCTAGGCTCTCCGGGGACCTCTACTGATAGGCTTATCTGCGGGAAGCGGAACCTTCTCTCACCCCTCCCCGTGAATATTACGTTGACCCAAGTCTGGTCGACTTCTAGCCTTAGCTGGTCGTCTTTCCGGGCTCTTCTCAGTATTTTCGCTAGAGTCTCGAAGGAGACGCCGAAGGAGAACTCCTCCCCCTCGACCTCGAATATCGTGAAGGCGTCCGCGGGATAGTAGAGGTCTATCATTACAACCCTAGCAGGGTCTAGGGCTCTAAAGTAGAGGCCATCGCTCTTCGCTACGAAGACTCCCTCGTCTAAAACCTTCTCCATGGAGGCGATCATGTACCTCCACGTTCGAGCGTCGCTGAACTGGAACCGTAACAACCCCCACACCGGTTCCGGGTATGTGTGAATGGTACTTCTTAAGGGTGTCTGGCTCGGCACTCGTTCCTCTCGGATAGCTCCTCCACAATCCTAGTGAGACCCAGTAGGAGCCTGTGTGCGTCCTCAACAAGCCTCTTCGATGTTATCGTAGCCGGCGTCCTCTCCGCCGCTTCTACCAGGTATTCGGCTGCCTTCTCCAGCCCCCGCTCGAGATAGTGGATTAGCGTGCAGTCGTCTAGGCGTACTCCCTCCAAGTATAGCCGCACCTCGCACACTTGTAGAACCTAGTCGGGGGCTCGTCGGCCGCCCTCGTCTGCATCATCCAATGGTAGACCTCGTCGTGGCCGCACTTGGGGCACCTCACTTGGCCTTTCAGGAGGACCGCCGTCTCCGGGATCCTATTCGCCTTGATCACGATAATCTTATCCTTGGGGCTGCTCTCGACCCTCCTCCTCATCCTATAGGCTGCCAGGTCCTCGTCGGAGGCCTCCATAACGTAGCCGCAGCGGGGGCAGAATAGCTCCTTCTTACCATTCCTAACCCTCGGATACATCACCGAGCCGCAGCGGGGGCAGAACTTTATCCCAGCCCTCCTCGCCGCCATTCCTCTATTCACCCTAGCCCGTCTAGACAAATGCACGTCCCCAGCCGGGCATAATATGGGTTTAACCAGTAGCCCGAGCACTGAACCCTTCATCTTTAGGGGACTGTAAGTTCACCTCTCTAAGCCGGCATGGCAGGTGCGGCGAGATTCACACGTGTAAATATATATTCCAAGATAGAAGTTAATTCGGTGTCGATACTCTTTCGGTGAATACCATGGACTCGAGATTAGTGGTAGCAATCGTCGCTATTATCGTCATTGTTATCGCGGTCGCCCTAGCCTTGGGAGGTGGTGGAGGACAGGAAACCGCCACTCCCGCTGCGGGCCAGCAGACTACTACTCCAGGAGAAACGCTTACAACCGTCGAATGGGCAGCCGATGGTACTATATCGCCTGGCGAGTACGATGCTGAAGTCGACCTAGCCGATGGCAGCATGAAACTCTACCTGCGTGTCGACGGTGAATACGTCTACATCGCCATAGCCGGTAAGACCACGGGTTGGGTTGCCATAGGCATAGAGCCGACCTACAAGATGAAGGACGCCGACATGATAATAGGATGGGTCGCCGACAACGGCACGGTATTCGTTTTCGACGCATATAGCACCGGGGCGACGGGACCCCACCCTCCCGACGAGAAGCTTGGGGGGACTAACGACATACTAGAGTATGGTGGAGCCGAGAAGGACGGGTGGACCATCATAGAGGTGAAGAGGAAGATAGACACTGGAGACAAGTATGACAAGCCCCTAAACCCCGGGTCTACCGTGAAGATAATCTACGCCATGTCAACTAAAGACGACTTCAAGGCTATACACGATATTGTGAGGGGAAGCGCCGAGGTCACAATACCGGGCGGCTAGCCCTTCCGTGCCGTTTCTATTACTGACAGGGTCTTCTCCAACCATAAAGGTAGGCTCATGGACGCCGCTAGGAGAAACGACTCTGCGGGCAAATGCCTGCCCGGAACCCTTGGCAGGCCACAGCTGCAGTCGCCTGCGTGGAATCTAAGCTCGCCCATGTACCCCTTCTCTCGGGCCGCCCTGCAGAGGTCCTCGCAGCCCCTGCCGGCTATGGCACCATCTACTTCTCGCCCCCTGAGGATTAGAGCCAGGCATATGTCCCGGTAGCATTTAGCGGCCAGGACTCTTGCCTCGGGCTTCATGCTACTCTTCTACCTCTATCCCGGCCTCCCTGTAGGCTTGCAGAAGCTTCTCCCTAGCCTCCCGTGCCAGGGCTATGATCTTGTCTAGCGCTTCTACTATGATTTGCTTCGGGTCGTAGTCGCCGTTGAGGCTTATGAAAACCTCTATCCTATCCTCTAGGGGGTGGGGCTGGTTGTAGTATGCTAGCTTCACCCGGTCGTCTTTGGATAGGAGGGCCTGCAGGAGGCTTCCAATCGTATGGTCTTCGCCCGGGATGTTGACCACATACTTGTTATCTCCCACCTTGCGTATTTCAACGTCGCCGTTCAAAACTCTCCGCCCTCGCCAGGCGGTTGTCTTGCCAGCCTTTTTACCCATTCCCTCCAGTCTCCTACCACATGGAGTTTACCTTCATCGTCCTCCTCGAGCGCTCCAGCATCTAGGGCCTCGTCGAGCGCCTGTAGAAGGCTCACCCCTCTAAGGGCTGATAGGGCGGCGAGAAGCTTCTTTGCTGTCCGTGTAGCCTCTAGCGTCGCCGCCTCCTTCACGGCCTGTGCTATGGCCGCGGCTGCAGAGAACACTTCATCTTCTGGGGCGTTCGTCTTAAGGCCGCTGTCTTCGAGCGACGCCCTATACCCCGACGCTTTTAGAACCTCTACCAGCACGTCTAGCGGGATGGCTAGGCCAGCCTCGCGGAACAGCCTCTGAGGCCTATATACAATGTCTCCGCTCGGCGCCCTGGGAGCGCTATACTCTCGCAGGAGCCTCCTAACACGGGCGGCGGTAGCCTTGGCGAGCGTCTTGCTACCGTAGACTTCTATCTTCAACATGTCGCCGGCCAGCTTCATCCTGGCAATCTCCCCGATTAGGGCTTTGGATAGCCTCTCGAGGAACCTGTCGATATCGCGGCGGGCTGTTGGCGGCAGCTTTACTATTATCACCCTCTTCTTCTGCCTTGCCAAGCATCTCACCTTAAGGGTATCATGAGGGCTCTCCTAATGTTTAGCCTTAGAAGGCGGGATGACGCCAGGACTGACACTTTCCTCTTCTCCACGTGGCCGCACTTGGGGCACCTCATAGTCCTCTGGTTCACTGGCTCGAGCCTGGCGCCGCACCTGGAGCATTCAGCGTATATCACTCCATACTGTGGCTGGCGCGTGGTTAGGTTGTACGGGTTAGTGTTGTTTAGCACTCTCACGAGGACTATGTCGCCGGGCCTGTAGTAGTCTGTGATATCTCTTATGTACTCGTCGCTTATGTTCGCTATGGGTATCGCTCCCAGGAAGCGCCCGGTGTACTCGTAGAGCCACTTGGGCGTCGGCTGCAGGCTCATCTCGCCGTACAGCTCTACTAGCACCACGTCGAAGCGGACCTGGGTTACGAGGCCGACCGCCGTGGATCCCGCCCTTGGGACTCGCAGGGGTTTCGTGGGCTTCACCTCAACTATCCTCGCCAGCATGTTGTATCTTGCAATCCCGCTGACCGCCGCCCTGATAACGCCCGCCTCCTCGTCTACAAAGGTCCCGGGACCCGGTATGAACTCCTCTAGGCCGGCCAGCGGCTCGCCCGGCGTTACGGGCCTCTCCTCAAACCTTCTCGAACTCGTAGACATCTACTTCCACCCTCCTAGTCCTACTCCTATGGTGGGCCATGGTGGCTGGGAGCGGGAACCACTCCCTGTAGAGTATCCTGGCGCTATATCCCCACTCTTCAGCCAGCCTCCTGTGGTAGTCCTCGTTTCCCGATTTTAGTATAGCGTACACCCTCCAGGGCCGGAGGCTGAACGAGTATGCCAGGAATACCGTATCAGCCCCTCTCCTCTGCACGCCGAAGGGTGGATTCATCACTACTAGGTCAGCCCTCGCGAGGGGGCCGCTGGGACCCTCGCCCACCCAGCCTACTACTATAGACGTCGTCCACTCCACGCCGAGGCGCTCGAGGCCCATGATACAATAGCTTGTTAGCCGGCGGTCAGCCTCCACTGCGACTAGCGCCTCGGCCCCGAGGAGTGCCAGGGCTGCGGTCAGCCTACAGGTTCCAGCCCCCAAGTCCGCTATCTCATAGTCGAGGCCCGACCTCATGGCTATAGTCTGGGCTAGCCGCAACGCTATGCCCGCGGGGGTCGTATACTGCTCCAGCTCGGGCCTAGGCTCCGGTATGGGGGGGACCATCCTCTCGAGGAGGGATTCGAGCCTAGAGACCCTCATGCCTGCTACCAGGGGAACCTGTATGGTTCCAGCCTTCCCTCCAGCGCCATGAACGCCTCTCCCGGGGTGAGGACCGGCTTCTCATAGTCTTGCAGGTCGTCTATCGGTATCCTTGGGCAGCTCGTCACCGTGAAAGCCTGATACCAGTCGTTGTCCAGATTCCTCAGCACGTTTTCGCTCATATTCTCTACTGCTATTAGCCTATACTCTACCCCTGCCTCGCTCATCCTCCTCCTGAGCGCCTCTACTAGCCACGGCCTGTACTGGCCTGTCTTGAGGCCTACTATGATCCCCCACCTTCTAGCGTCCATAGCCTTTGACACCTTGTAGAGTCTAATCTTCAGCGTCCTCTCGCCCAGGGGAGTTAGGTCTACTGCCTCATCCCTGTACGGGTCTACCTTTACTAGCGGCCGGCGTGTTGCAAGGTATAGTCCGAGGGCGTGGAATATTCCGCCCGCCACTATTAGGTACGCGTCTCCCTTGGCTAGGGCTATCCTGTAGTCGCATCCTATAACCTGCCCGTCGAGGAAGTAGGGCTGGAGTCCCTTAGGGACTACAGCGTCTACTCCTAGCCTTCGAAGCTCGCCGGCGACCCATTCTAGTATGTGGGCGTGCTGGCCTGTGGCCACAACTACGACCCTACCAGCGCTCCTCGACACTAGTAGCCTGGCTGCCTCTTCGAGTGTTCTAGTTGAGGGGCGTAGCATGCTCCTAGCCGGGGCGTAGACTACCCGGGGCCTCCCTCGAGGTTGGAGCCGGGGGTTTGCTATACCCTCAGGGTAGGGTGTGTGGCCCACGTGGACTATTATGTCGGGGTCGAGGGTGGCCTTCAGCTGGGGGTATTGAAGGTCGCAGGCCCCGTAGCTGGGGTCCCCGTGGATGTATACTTCTGCCCCGCTATGCTTGGCTAGCTCGTCTACTATGCAGTTTGCCTCCTGCTTAAGGCCGTCTGGGAGCTGGACTACTATCCGTCTAGCCTCCCTGTAGGTGTCGGGGGGACCCAGGTCTATCTCGTAGCCGCCGCATTGAATGAGAAGGGTGTTGCGGGCCGCCTCTCGGCTCACAGCTACTCCCTTCTACTTGAGCTTCCTAATCCTTATCCTGGTGGGTAGCGGTAGCTTGTCGCCGCCCCTCCTAAGGGCTTCCTTCACGTGCGCCTCGTCTTTAGCATACCCCCAGACTTCTAGGACTATGTGTCCAGGGTATACCCTGGCCGCCGTGCCGATGGGTTTTCCGAACGCCTGCCTCATGCCGTCCTGAAGCCTGTCTGCGCCGGCGAACGCCATCATCTTGTTCTCCCTAAGCACGTGGTGCGGGTACACCCTTATCCTAAAGTAGAAGTTGCTGTCACCTACCGTGGAGGATAGGTACTTGTTGACCGCTATCCTAGCGGCCTCTAGGGCATTGTGCCTTATCTGGCCGGCCTCCAATACTATAAGCTCGCCCTTAATCTCGGCGTTGCGCACTACGTCGTAGTTGCCCATCTCGAACTTGGTTATCTTGGGCTGGGGGACGCCGTGTATGTACTCCTTCCTCGTGTAGGGTGGACCACTGAAATGGGTGTAGCATCTTGCCGGCCTCAAGGGCATGTGTTGCACCCTCCCGCCTGGAGAGGGGCCTGGGGGTTATAAACCGCTAGTCGTTGCAGGGCTTCTCGAAAACCAGGAGGCTGACCCAGAGGTCTCCATGCCTCACCCGGCGGGCGTGGGCTAGCCTCAGCCCAGCCTGCAGGGCTACCCTCTGGGCGTGGGCCGACTCAGTTGTTACGATAGCCGCTCTTCCGCAGGGGCGCAGGGTCTTGGCCAGGCTTGGTATGAACTTGGAGTAGAGGCTCCTCACCGACCTGGGGTCGCCGAGCCTTATGCCGTAGGGCGGGTTGGAGGCCACATAGTCCACTGTCTCCTCTCCGAGCGTCTCATGTATCATTGTGGCGTCTGAGACTATGAATTCTATCCTATCATATACTCTTGCCGCCATAGCGTTTACCATAGCCCCCTCTATGTGTCTCGGATTCTTATCGTTGCAGACTATCCTGGCGTTCTCGAATAGGAGTGCGGCCTCTATTGCCACCGTGCCTCCCCCACACATTGGGTCTAGTATTACGCTCGAGTCTCTGGCACTGGCAAGCCGTAGGAGGGCGTATGCAAGGGTAGCCTTGAGGGCTGCTGGATGGTCGTATATCCTGTAGCCCCTCCTATGCATGCTGGCCTCGCCCGAGACTAGTAGGCCTACCCTGGCAACGTCGTCGTCAACCTCGACGTATACGGCGGTGCTTGGAGCGTCGAGGCGTACCTCGGGCTTAACCCCATACTCTTCCAGGTAAGCCTCCTGGACCGCCTGCCCCGCTACGCGGGCTACGTCAACACTGGTATACTCGTGGCCCTCCCCTATCCTCTCGCTCCTCACGGCGAAAGAGCCGGAGAAGGGAATGTACCTGTGAACCCCGCTCGAGCGTACAAGATCGTATAGTCTCTCGAGGCCCCTCCTATCCTTCCCAACCACTGCCTCGGCTACTAGGAGGTACACGCTATGCGCCCCGCGGAGCCTCTGGAACCCCCGTAGCTGGGCCTCGCCGGCGGGAGCTTCTACTCCAACCCTACCCCTGCCCCGGCGCTCCCAGAGTATTCTCGCGCCCGGGACCTCCTCAAGTATCTCCCGGGAGAGGAGGTCTTCAAGGCCCGGGTTGCAGGTGGCGACGTACTTCATCCTGACACCCCTGTAGCCTCGTGCAGGCCCTGGAGAGGAGGTATAGAAGTAGCCTTGCCTCCTGCTCCTCGGCTATCCCGGCGAGCCTCCGCATGGCTATGGCCACCTCCTCCGCCTTCTGCTTGTCTGAGACTACTAGTGTTGAGAGAGCCCTGGAGTATGCCTCCAGGAGCCTGCGCGTCTCCGATGTTGCAGGCCTCCTCTCCACCCCACCCATCCTAGCCCGGTAGACCTCGTAGAGCGCTATCGCAGTCGCGTTGGCAAGGTTTAGGCTAGGGTAGCGTGGACTAGCATGTATAGACGCCATTAGGTCGCACTTGGCCAGCTCCTCTAGGGTTAAGCCCACGCTCTCCCTACCCATAACTAGTGCGACCCTACCCTTCTCAGCCGCCATCCTCTCGGCGGCCTCCCTGACGTCTACTGGGATCCGCTCCGCCCTTCCAGTAGAGTGGTGGGCGCTCGTGCAAACGGACAGGTCTACCCCCTCAAGCGCCTCGTCCATACTATCGACTATCCTCGCCTCGTCTAGCCTCCACGCGGCCCTGGCGGCGTAGCGTTTAGCCTCCTCCAGGCTAGCCTTTGGCTTCACTAGTACTAGCTCGTCTACCTCGAAGTTCTCGCAAAGCCGCGCGATGAGGCCAAGGTTCACGCTCCCCTCAGTCTCTACCAGCACGAGCCTGAGGGCTTCCAACCCCACGCTCCTCCGCTGCTATAGCGTATAGCCTCTCCATAAAGAAGCGCTCCTCGAGCCGGAGGATAATAGTGTAGCCCAGGCTCTCAAGACACGATTCCACGTCGAAGCCGGAAAGGGAAGAGTAGACTAGTACTACTCTGGGCGCGAGCCTGGCGGCCTCCCTACAGGCCCTCTCCACGCTACTCCTGCCGTGGGACCACGCCTTCTCCAGCCATCCTCCACACTCTCCCAGCTCGCCGCCCACCGGGAGGTAGGGTGGGTTGGAGACAGCCAAGCCTACTCTGCTAGCTATACAGGACCCCCAGTTACACCTTGCAACGCTACCCTTGCCTGCCAGAGTCTTGGCTGAGGCCTCCACGGCCCAGGGGTTTAGGTCTACGGCAACCACGTGGGCACCGTATATCTCGTGCACGGCTAGGCCGAGTATGCCGGTGCCCGAGCCTAGGTCCACGGCTACCGGGACCCTTCCCCACCGCTCGTAGGCTGCGGCTAGCGCCTCAACTGCTAGTCTCGAGTCGTCTGAAGGCTCGTAGACGCATGGGTGGGTGTACACCCTTAGGGTTAGCCCCGCCCACTCGTACACTCTCCATTCTCCAGTATCCACTCTACCTCACCGACGTCGAGCTCTCTAACCCTCTTGTCGCCCAGAACCCTCCTGGCCCTTGCGCCATCTATACAGGCGCACCTCTCAGCCATCTTGTATGCTAGCTTGTTGCGGCCCGAGAAGAGGCATGCTGTGAGTTGTTCGAAAACCTCGTCCCCCGGCCTCCAACTGCGCCGCCGTGACAAAACAATCACTGCACCGTCAACCTCGGGTGGTGGGTAGAACCATCTCCGGGGTATCACGCCTGCAAGCTTCGCATAGAAGTACCTCCTCACAAGCAGTGTTAGCCTACCATACTCTTCCCCGCCGGGAGAGGCTAGGATGCGATACGCAACCTCCTTCTGGACCCCTAGCACCGCCTTTTCCACGCTATTGTTCCGTGCCACCCTGGATATTATCGTGGACGATAGGTGGTATGGAGTGTTGGAGTATACTCCGCCGCCACTCCACGATTCGAGAAGCCTTACCCCGTCGCCTACGACTATTGAGGCGTTAGGGTAGGCTATGCTTGAAGCAGCACACGCCATGTTATAGTCTAGCTCTACTCCCAAAACAATGTTGGCCCGCCTGGAGGCGGCCAGGGTTAGCAGGCCCGGCCCCGTGCCCACCTCCAGCCATGAGCCTCCCTGGATGTGTTCTGTGAAAAACTCGAAGCCCCGCGGATGGTAGAGGAAGCTCTGGCCAAGCCTCTTCGAGGGTCTAACGCCGAGCTCGGCTAGTAGAGACTTTATCCAGGAGAGGAGGCCGCCGGGAGTCCACTGGCTAGGCCTGGCTAGCCTGCCTCTTAGCCTGCAACCTCCTCTCGATCCTCTCGAGATAGCCAAGGTACGGCTCTCCCGGCTTGGGGGGCTTTACGAAGAGATAGTATTTCGCCTCTCCCCTTATCTCCTCGAGTATCTTGTCGACTATGGCGGGCACTGGGTCTGTTTTCAGTATCTTCCTTATGTCCTCGAACGACTGGAAGGGTCTCTGCTGTCTAGCCCTTAGGAGCTGGAGTAGAGTCTTCTTCCCTATGCCTTTGAGTAGGCTTAGGCTGTGTAGCCTAATGTTTATCGGCTCCGCGATGTTGAAGAACTCTACGAACACCTCCTCGCGCATCCTCACTATCTTTGCTATAGCCTCTTCAAGGTTTCTCCTTGCAAGGTCTGACAGCTCCTCGTATCTTAGCGGCCTCCTGGGAACTGCTAGTATCTTCTCGGGCAGGCCCCTCTCCCTGGCAACGCTCTTGAGGGCTTCTAGCCTGTCTAGGACTATTAGGTGTGGGTCTGCCTTCTCCATGTCCATTCGGAGGACCTCAACGACCTCGTCGGTTAGGGGGTCTACTGGGAGGCAGTATATTCTCCTATCCTTCCCGGCCATGCAGGCTATTATTACGGTGGCCCTCCTTATCATCCTAGTTGCAGGGTCTGGTGGGAGGACGATGGTCCTTACTAGTTCCCTGGCTAGAGCCACATCCTCTAGCAGGTCAACATCCTCTACCGCTATGCCGTCTATGAGGGTGAACCGCCTCACGCCGACAGCCTGGGCTACGGGCTTCTCCCTGTGCTCCCTGTGCGGGTCCCTATGGTAGCCTGTGGGCATGTAGTCGAGTATTACAGCCTGCCTTTCAAGGTCGGCCGGGTGTGGCTCCGGCCTTTGGCCTCGTCGCTCGGTCCTAGGCCTCCTCATCGCCTCCCACACTCTACCCTCTAGTATCCCGGCTCGGAGGTGTAAGCCCCACTAATATCCAATCCTACTCCTCTGGGTACGTGGATGCACAGTACTCGCTGATATCCTCTAGTATCCCCTTCACAAGTTCTTCGTCGTAGACCAGCTCCTTCACCATTGCTAGTATGCTTCTGACCTCTCCCGGGGACCCGGGGCATATGTCTACAATGTTTACCGCCACATGCTCTGGTAGGCCCCTCTCCGATACTAGCTTCTCCACAACCTTTACCGCTAGCTCCGGGTCTCTAGTGCCGAAGGATTTTAGATAGTCCCTAACCCTCGCTAGTGGAGGGACTACTCCCACGTCATCCTCTTGCAGCCTCTTCTCTACGAGCTTCCTGGCATAGGAGAGGGGGACGTACCTCTCTCTCACTATGCGCCTCTCGCTAGCCAAACCCGCCCCCTCTCTGGCGAGTTTAAGAGCTGCTGGTCTGTTTTGGAAGCGGCCTCAGGTGCTCGGGGGTAACGAAGAGTATCTTCCTCTTGCGGCCGAGGTACACCTCTACTATGTAAGCTTCTCCTCTCTTACCTATAATCGTGCCCGTCAGGCCATGGTATCTCCTGTGGGGCATCGCCCTATGGAAGGACGGGTCTATTTTAATCGCGACCTTGTCGCCCACCTGGTAGGGGTAGAGGAGCACGCTCAGCTTTGGTATAGCTCCCTTCTCCCTAACGTGCTTTCTCAGCACCTTCCTGGTCCTGTGCCTGTAGCCTCTGGGCGGCTTAACCATACCCTTTCCCCCGACGCTCTCACCGGGGGCCTAGGGATTTTAAGTGGTAGTAGCCTGGCGGGGCTCGATCTCTACTGCTATCACGTCTAGCTCCACACACTCGGCCTCCACGCCCGCCACATCGGAGAAGCTGGGCGTCGTCCTTCCATCGTCGCCAGACACTAGCTCCTTCACGTACAGGCCCCCCTCGGCATGCACTATGCATTCGGCGACGGCTCCCTCTACAAGCCAAGCACACTTGACATTGTATACTCTGCGCCTCCTTAGAATGTCGGGCCTCCTATGCAGGACTCTTTTTGGTGTCCTCTGCAGTATCGTCCTGTCCCTGAAGAACGTCTCTATCTCGCCTAGCACATCTGGCTGAACGGGCTCATGGAACACTATTAGCGCCTTATAGGTTTTCCTAGACTTTGCAAGCTCACTCTTGTAGAGCCTCACAATCTTCCTGTTGGCCTCGCCCTCGAGTCTAAACTCGACCAGGCCTCTTGCCGAGGAGTTCGCAGCCTTCTCGAGCTCCTCTACCGGTATCCTCCGGCGGCGTGGGGCCTTCAACTCTATGACCAGGGGTCTTCCCGTCCCAAGCATTCTGGCGTCGACATCCTCCCTGCCGGCGGCGTGTACGACTAGGCTCTCGGCTCCTGTGAGCCTTAGGAGCCCCCAGGCGGCCTGCTCCACGCTATAGTACCGGGGACCCTGGGGGCTCGGCCAGTAGGCTTGGCTTATGTAGCGGGCTAGCTTCCAATACCTCCCTTTCAGGTAGAGGTTGTTAACCTGTATGTCAACCCTGCCGCTGGGATAGTATACTAGGATCGTGGCTTCAGGGTTGTCGAAGTCTGGCTTGTAGCCCTTGTCTCGCAGCCTCTTCCCCACCTCCCTCCTTATCTCAGCCTTTATGCTCTCACCGTATGGCAGCTGGTGTCTAACTCTAATCTTCTCCTCACGGTCTACAGTATCATCCTCTACTCTCACTCCTACTATGAACCGCTCGATATCGTAGAGTTTCATGAGGGCCTCCGCCTCCTCGGCGGCCCTCACTATGAAGGCGTCTAGACCCCCACCACATATGGTGCAGGCCGGCCATTCCCGCGGCTCTAGCCCTACAACTGCCTTAGCCATCTCGCCCGCTACTTCGGGGCCCACGTTTAGGACTACGCGGCGCAGTAGATCCTGCGACCCTTCTACGCCCTCGCGCTCTCTCCTATGGGCTTCCATCAAGGCGGCTATCTTGAGGGCCCTTCCTCTTAGCTTGTTGTCCCACCCATAGCCTAGCCTGGCAAATAGCCTGCCCAGGCACCTGTCGCAGAGCGGCGTCTCCGCGAGCACCTCCAGTGTCTTCTCCACCACGTTATCTTCCGCCACGTCAAGGCCCACCCGCCGCCTCCCGGCTGGCGGGAACCCCTATAACCCCCGGCGCCCCCTGCTCGGCAGCGTCGGGCTCCGCTGTGGAGGTCTGGGCGGCTGTTGAGGAGAATCCCCTGGCCAGCTGGATTCTCCGCCACCTCCGAGACGCCGGGACGGGAGTAGCAGCTTTTAGGGAGTGGAGCAGGAAGGCGGGCATCATGCTAGCCGTTCAGGTTGCCAGGGAGCTGGAGTGGAGGAGTGTGAGGGTTAAAACGCCACTCGACGCCTACGCCGAGGAGCTTGAGCCCGTGGAGCAGCCCCTGCTTGTCGCCGTGCTGGGCGCGGCGCTCCCACTGCTAGACGGCTTCCTGGAAATATACCGCGAGGCTCCAGTAGGCCTGGTGGCTGCGAGGAGGAGGGAGAACGGAGAGATAACGGTCGAAGTGTACTATGAGAGGCTCCCCGCCAAACCCCCCAGGACAACCGTGATCATAGACCCCATGCTAGCCACGGGTAAGACTATAGAAGCAATAGCAAGGCTCGTCAAAGAGAGAGGTTCAACCAGGACCGTCGTGGCGTCGATCATAGCCTCGAAGCCCGGGCTAAGCTACCTAGCCACAACCGGCCTAGTCGACGCAGTCTACACTCTAACCGTAGACGAGCAGCTTGACCACAGGTACTTCATAGTACCCGGCCTAGGAGACGCCGGAGACAGGGGGCTCGGAGTAACACCCTAGCCCCCGACACTCACTCTTACAGGAGCCTCGACATTCACCACACTACAATTTCCAGAGCCACTGCAAACCTCGAATTCCGCCCTAAACACTCCCTCATACTCCGGAGTAACAACATAATAGTAGCGGACACTATGAGAATCTCCCGGGTCAAGCCTCAACTCTATGAGAGCTAGCTGGCACATGTAGCTCACAACACGAGATTCTCCCCTAACATCCTCAAGCCTAGCCCCCTCGTCTGGAACTGCATACACGCGTGTGAAGGGCCAGAAGCAGTAGGGTCCTGTAGACGGTATAGACACCGTGCTAGAACCCTTGTTTACGATAGTCATGTTAACCTCGACTAAAGGCCACCCTTCCAACACCCTATCTGTCCAACCTCCCCCAAGAGAACTACTCGAGGCCCTCTCTAAAGCTTCGGAGACCTCCTCCCCCGAGAGGACTCTATAGCTAACATACACCTCTACACCATCGACAACGGCCACTGGATTACCAACAGTAGAAGAACCACGATTTAACATAAGATATGCTAGACTAGAGACAGCAATAAACGCGAGAAGTAGGGATATTAGCTTTAAACGCCGTGCTATCAATAGGCAACACCATTGTATAGTAGTTTGACGGGCGCCAATATACTGATCTCCTGGACGGGTATGAGAATTCCTATAGGATGGGGGTTGACGAGTGGCGCCGGGGAGGGGACTCGAACCCCCGACCACCGGGTTAACAGCCCGGCGCTCTACCTAGCTGAGCTACCCCGGCGCCCGTGTATTGGAGTGTTTGAGTGTTGGGCGCTTTAAACCTGACTGTCCCTGGTCTACTCCTCCTCTAATGTTAGGAGGTTGATTACGAAATCGTATAGGCCGTCCTTCTTGAGTCCTCTCTCCAGCCTGTAGAGTTGCTCGGGGGCTACGCCGTATTTTCTCGCGACCTTGTATGGTGCTATTAGGTGGGCTCGGGCGTAGAGTAGCATTAGTAGGCTTCGTAGTGCTCCTGGATGGCTTAGCCTTGTCCGGAACTTGTAGTGTGTTATCAGCTCCTCTAACACTCGCTTGGCGGTCTTACTATTCTTCAGCCACTCCACTATTTCCTGTGGTAGCTCCAGCTTTTTCGGCTTCCCTATACCGTATATTGTGATTGTGCCGTCGCCGTTGAACTCTATTAGGTTTTGTATGAACGGTCCTCTCCCAAACATGTCTTCGGGCACCGTTGATGGCTTCAATCCCCCGGGATTATAAGGGTTGACCGGGCTGCGTACTAGCCTATACAACTGGGGGGTGGTTGGTAGGAGCCCGCCCACCTGTTGTGGTGGGCCCGGGGGGACTCGAACCCCCGACCTACGGGTCTGGAGCCCGCCGCTCTGCCTGGCTGAGCTACGGGCCCTTCCAGATACCCGTCTCTCCCCGGGGAATGTAATAAGGTTTCCCGGAGCCACGTTTGCGCTGGGACCCTCCCCTGGGAGGCCCGGGGGCCCTGGGATGACAGTATTTGGAACCCGGGTCTGAAGCGCCCGCGGGCGCTCGAGTCTAGGTCGGGGTGCGTGTGTGGACAAGGCCCGCATGCGATCGGGGCCCCGGGCTCCTGGGGGAGGGTTGGGGGTTGTTCTCCCGTGGAGGCTGCTGTCCTGGCCCTGCTCTGGGGTAGGCCTAGGCGCGTGCTCCTTGTCCGTAAGAGTTGTAGGCTACCCAGCTACTGGTCCTGCGACATAGCGCTTCCCGGAGGTCACATTAGGAGGAGCGAGGATCCCGTCTCGGCAGCTCTCCGCGAGGCTTGGGAAGAGGCGTGCGTTCACCCCGGCATGGTTAGGGTTTGGGGTGTTGTAGGCATCGAGTATACTAGGGTTAGGAGGATCCCCGTGTGGATTGTTGCAGGAGAGCCTCGAGGACCCTTGTGCCCGAGGCCCTGCTCGGAGGAGGTCGACGCGGTCTTCTGGGCCCCGTTGAGGCTTGCGGCTATGCCTACGGGGCGGGTGGAGCATCCTGCTAGAGGTTTAACTGTCGAAGGCTATAGGCTAGCGGGAGGCGTGCTCTGGGGCGCAACTCTACGCATACTGAGGAGGCTGCTGGAGGTGTACGGAGACGACGGCCCCAAGATGTGACGTGTGCGGTGTTAGGCCTGCCGTGGTCTACCAGAGGCACACGGGTAGGAGGCTGTGTAGGGAGTGCTTCATAGAGGACGTAAGGAAGCGTGTCGCCACGGAGATTAGAAGGTGGAAGATGATCGAGCCTCGGGACAGGCTACTCCTAGGCCTGTCTGGCGGGAAGGATAGCTGGGTCCTCCTAGACATTCTAGCAGAGATGCACGACACCAACAGAATAGTAGCCGTTACAATCGTCGAGGGCATCCCCGGGTATAACAGGGAGGAGGATGCGAGAAGGATAGCCGCCAAGGCCAGAGAGTATGGCATAGACGTTGTCTTCACAAGCATCCGAGAGTATATCGGACACCCCCTGGCTAGGATAGTAGCAATGGCCTGGAGGAGGGGTCACAGGGTAAGCCCGTGCACCTACTGCGGCATATCAAGGAGGAGGATCCTCAACCTCTACGCCAGAATCTACGGGGCCGACAAGCAGGTCACAGCCCACAATCTAGACGACGAGGCTCAGACAGCCGTGGTCAACATCCTCCGAGGCGACTGGACAGGCCTCCTGAGACTCCACCCGCTAGCGCCGCCGATAAGCAGGCTGATAGTCCCCAGGGTGAAGCCCCTGAGGAAGATATACGAGTGGGAGACAGCCACCTACGCATACCTCAAAGGGTTCCCAATGCAGGAGACGGAATGTATGTTCATAAACTATGCTCCGACGCTCAGGGCGAGGGTGAGGCAGGCCCTCTACGAGCTGGAAGATGAGAGGCCGGGAACCCTCCTAACACTCCTAGAGACCCTCGACAAGCTCCTAGCAAGTGAGGCCTCC
>CAYRZG010000016.1:1593-18105 GCA_964428695.1 uncultured Desulfurococcales archaeon | reverse complement strand
TGTCGCCGCAGAGTAGCATGTAGAGTGCGAGGAACAACGCTCCTGCAAGGCCGAGCACGGCTATACCCGGGGTTAGGCGTGGCACCCCGCTCTTGGCCACACCAACCATTATAGAGGCCCCAACGCTGGTGGAGAAGCCTAGGGCTAGCCCTCCAGACATTGCCGCTATAGCCTCCGGGACCCCACGGTAGACCATGTCTATGGCGGCCGCCCATAGTATTGAGGCTCCAACATGACTAGCCAGCCCCCCCGTGACTAGTCCAGCGGCGAAGAACAGGGCGGCGTCAATCAACCCCGGGGCGTCGCCGCCGGCTAGGCGGATGCCGAGCCATGCGAGGGAGCCCGAGGCCATAGGTGCTAACACGCCGGCGGCGGCCGAGGCTATGACCCTCCTCCTCGCACTATAGTATGCTGGAGCCACCATTGTTGGGAGCCCCGCCAGGCCGGCGGCTACAACGGGGTTGCCAAGCAGCTTGTAGGCTGCGGCGGCTATCAATAGTGTAGCGAGCAGGCTCGCCGCCCCTACTAGCGGTTTCCGCTTCCGCACCCTTCAACACCCACCTCGACCAGGGTCCCGGAGTCTAGCTTCCAGGCTCTCGTCTCAGCCGGGCTGGATATGACCCATATAATAGGCCAGCGCCTCATACCCTGCAGGTCTAGCATGCTGGGCCTCGCCGACCCGCATGGGTGGGTGTGGTGGAAGGCTACAACCTCTAACCCCGTGTTCTCGGCAACCTTGTGTGCTACGATAGTGTCCCAGGGGTCGGCGGTGAACCTTACAGGGCTCCCCTCAGCATTTGAAACCGCAACGTAGGTGTAGGCGTAGATCCTGCCGTCTCCAACCCTGCCTAGTATAAAGCCTAGCCTCTCCACCCCCGCCGTGCGTGCTAGTAGGCGGAGGTGGCACTCCATCGGGCCCAGTATGAGCTTCATAGCTCTACTACCTGCACCCTCAGGAGGTCGAGGTCCAGGATTGCAACGCTGGGCTTAGCCAGTATGCCGGCGGTCTCGCCAGGGTTTAGTATGAGCACGCCCCTCTTGTAGGATACCTCCCTCTCATGGGTGTGGCCGTAGAGTACTGCGTCCCATCTCCTAGACTCTGCTAGAGCGTGGACTATCTCCCTGGTGTTCTCCTGGCTGCCGAACCCGTGTATTAGGAGGAGCCTCCTCCCGCCAAGCTCGAGGGTGGCTGGCGGCTCGGCTAGCCAGGCCCCGTGCTTCTCGGCCACCCTTTGGAGGCCCAGCTTCTCCCCGCAGTTGTTGCCGTATACGGCGTAGACTCTACCAGGGGCCTCGGAGGCTAGAACCCTAAGCGTGGGAGGGCTGACGATGTCTCCCAGGTGTATTACAGCCTGCACGCCCTCCTCCCGGAATATTTCGAGGGCCCTCCTAACATTCCCTATGTTGTCATGGCTGTCGCTCAGCACCCCAACCCTCACTGCCAGCCCCCAACACTATATATCGGAGTGCAACCCTATAACCATGGTGGCACCCTGTGAGGCCGAAGGTCTTTGTCACTAGGACTATACCTGAGAAGGGCCTAGAGATGATAAAGAGGTACTATGATGTAGAGGTCTGGCCCGAGTATACGCCGCCGCCCTACGAGGTCCTACTGGAGAAGGCTAGGGAGAGCGACGCCCTAGTAACACTCCTCACCGACAAGGTGGACTGTAACCTTATAGAGTCGTCCCAGCCGAGGCTTAGAATCATAGCACAGTATGCTGTGGGCTTCGACAATATTGACCTAGAGTGTGCTACCAAGCATGGCGTCTACGTGACCAACACGCCCGGAGTGCTCACGGACGCCGTGGCAGACTTCACCTGGGGCCTAATACTCGCCGTCACGAGGAGGATAGTTGAGGCCGACCAGTACGTGAGGAGCGGGGAGTGGCATAGGACAGGGACGGGCTGGCACCCTCTCATGATGCTGGGCTTCGAGGTGACCGGGAAGACCCTCGGCATCATAGGCATGGGGAGGATAGGCAAGGCGGTAGCAGAGCGCGCCAGGGGGTTCAAGATGCGCATACTATACTATGATAAGAAGAGGCTCCCCGAAGCCGAGGAGAGAAGGCTCTGCGCCCAATACGTGGACCTTGAAACCCTCCTAAGAGAATCGGACATAGTCTCGATACACACCCCACTCACCCCGGAGACATACCATCTCATAGGCGAGAAGGAGCTTAGGCTCATGAAGCCCACAGCATACCTAATAAACACAGCCAGGGGCAAGGTCGTGGACACCAAGGCGCTAGTTAAAGCGTTGGAGGAGGGCTGGATAGCCGGGGCGGCGCTTGACGTGTTCGAGGAGGAGCCGCTACCCCCAGACCATCCCCTCACCAAGTTCAAGAATGTCGTCCTCGCCCCCCACGCCGCGAGCGCTACGGTGGAGACTAGGACTAGGATGGCTGAGATTGTCGCGGAGAACCTCATAGCATTCTACGAGGGGAGGGTCCCGCCGACACTGGTAAACAAGGACGTGCTCGGGGTTAGGCCTCCCGGCTTCCAGCGGTAGCCCCCAACTTTTTCAGGAAAGCCACCAGCACTCCTAGCCCCCGGGCTACGTCGGGGTCCCTCAGCGCTGCCAGGAGCCCGGATACTCCGACGGGCTTGGCCTCCTCCACCGCCTCGCCGAGGGCGGCCGCAACGTCTGCGACCCGGTCTAGCCTGTCCAGCAGCCGTAGCACGCCGGGGCCTAGCAGGGCGGGCCAGAGCTTCTCAACAACCTCCGGCCTCGTCACAGCCTCTAGCACGTCTAGCAGCCCGGATTCTTCTAGGTTGGCCAGTATCCTGGCCAGCTTGGAGAGTGACTCGGCGAACCTTGGGTCCTCCAGGCTCTGGAGAGCCTGGGCTAGCGGGTCCCCAGCCGACACCATTACCACCCCCTTCCTCCGAGAGTTCCAGGCATGGTCGCCTGGAAGTATGCGTGGAAAACGGGCTTCCACCTCCACGGGTAGCGTAGGCTCGACCAGTATGCTTCGATAAACAATTCTTCGAGGAGCCTCTTGAACCTCGTGAACCTGACGGGCACCGCCTGGTGGGCGTAGTCTGTTATCACGAAGGAGGCCTCGCCATCCGTCACCACGGGGCAGTTGGTCCTACCATTGAACCTGGCGTCCCACCCTTCTATCCTGTCTACCACCACCTCTGCCTCCAGGTGTGCTGTCACGCCGCTCTTGCTGGTTGGCGCATTGTTGCAGTCTCCAATCGCATAGGCGTCGTCGTACCCGGATATCTCCAGGGTCTCCTTGTCAACTTTTATGAAGCCGTCCTCGTCGACGGCCTCACCGGGTTCTATTGTTATCGCGGGACCCCTATTCGGGGGTATCACTGCGGCTACGTTGAATTCTACCTCCTCGCCCTCCAGGCTATACGCCTTCCCCGCCTCCACGTCTATCCTGTCGAGAGTGAAGAACGTGTATACCTCTACACCTGCCTCCTCAAGCTTCTCCTCGACCAATGGAGAAAAGCTGGTAGCGGGATAGGCGTGAGGGTAGGGTACTGCCAGCGCCACCCTGACCTTGCCCTGCAGGCCTTTCTCCCTAACAGTTAGGCTTGCTAGGAACGCCGCCTTGTGGGGCGCCGGGGGACACTTGTATAGAGGGTCTGAGACGGCTACTAGGAGGGTCCCCTCCCTCATCCTGCTGAAGCTCTCCCACAGCCTCTCAGCCTGGCCTGCCCCACTGTAGAAGTCGCCATACTTCTCCCTGGCTTCGGGAAGTCCTTCGATCGCCTCCCAGTCGAGTGAGACTCCCAGGGCTACGATCAGCCTATCATACTCCAGCGTCCGGCCATCTACGAGCTTCACTGTCCTATCATGTAGATTTACGGCCTCAACCGTCCCCCTGACTAGGTTTACGCTTGGATCCACGAGCTCCTCCACTGGCCTAAGATAGCGGCTTGGATTGTGGCCGCGGAAGGCTATCCAAAGCATGCCCGGCTGGAATAGGTGTGTGTCGCTCCTCTCTACTAGCGTCACCCTATAACCCTTGTGGGCGAGGAGGTTGGCGGCAACCAGGCCGCCGGTGCCGGCGCCCAATACTACTATGTGTTCGCCGCTCATGGCGCCGGCCCCCTACTTCTTCCCCGTAACCCTTATCACCGCCCTGATTACTCCGCCCTCCTCGGCGAGCTCTACTATCTCGTTCCCAGTCCTCTCCGCCCACGCCTTAACGTCGGCCCTGAAGCCCGGGTCTGTTGCCAGCACCTCTATCATGTCGCCGGGTTTGGCGCGCCTGTATGCTCGGACTAGCTTGGAGATGGGGCCTGGGCATGCCATACCCCGAGCGTCTACGACTATCTTGTCGGCCATCACCGTCACCCCGGGGCTAGATGAATATTACCTCGTACCCCTGCGTCTCCTGCATGAAGTATGCTGCGCCTACGACATCGTCCACTATCGGGTCGAGGTCCTCCTTCTTCAATCCGAGAGCCTCAGCTATGAGGCTGCAAACGTAGACTTTGACGTCGCCCACCTCCTTAGCCTCCCTGAGCGCCTCATACCATCCCTTGAAGCCGAGCTTCTGCATGCCCTCCATCAGTCTAGGCACTAGGTCTTCGAACTCCCTCTCGAACCTGGGCTCGGGCTTCTCCTTGGCAAAGTAGAGTGTGGCATAGCCCGTCACGAATATCCTAACAGGGACCCCCAGGTTTGCGGCCGTCTGGGCTAGGACCGCTACTGGGATGAACCGCTCCTGCTGGCCGGAGAAGAGGATTATCGCCAATCCTCCAGACACGCCTTACCACCATACTAACATATACTCATATAGCCCTGATATATGTTAATCCCTTAACATATAGTCGTGCGTATATGAGTATGTATATATAGGCATTTAGCCTCGACCCCGTCAAAGAAGCAACGGTGAACCCGATGGGCGAGCCCGAAGAGAGGGCTAGAGAGTACGAGGAGGCGCTCGAGAAGCTAGACAACCTCCGCATCGCCAGCCTACGCGAAGTATGGATAGAATACGACAAGCAGAACGACATACTCTACATAAACTTCGGAAAGGAGGAGCCAGACGAGAGCATAATGGTAGACGACGACATAATAGTCAGCATCCGTGAGGACAAGATTGTCGGGATAAGCATATACAACTTCTCCAGGAGAGCCGGAATATACTAGTAACCCCAGGAAACCCCATGCTAGGCGATACACAATCATTAGGAGAACTATTAAAAGCCCGCCTTCTCCCGGCCTATAGTCAGAGGAGGGTGTAGATTATGAGGCATATACTCGCAGCCCTACTCGTCACCGCCCTGCTAGTGGCGCCGATAGCCTTCAGCGCCCAGGCCGGGGGAGAGTATACGTTCAACGCGCAGATAGGAGAACAGTCTAAGATAACGACCCAGTTCAACATAGTCCTAGACACGCCTACCAACACGACGGGCACGGTGACAGTCTACTACAACAACCAGACCGGGGAGATCAATGCCGAGGCCAACCTAAACGGAAACCTAAGCCTAGAGGGCGTCAACCTGACAATCACTGGTAGCGGCGTGTACGACTTCGTGAACGGCAACTATACTGAGACCTACGAGTTCCACCTTAGACTGGAGGCCTCAAACATAACTGGCGGCTCCACGGGCTTCCAGCCTGCACAGGAGCCGCCCTTCGGCGGGTCCCCTCCGATGGTTGGAGTCTCCACACCCCAGAACATTACCGTAACCCTCGACGTGACAGGGTCAGAGAAGGGCTATGTAACCGTTAACGAGTCTTACAGGGAGGGGACCCTCCAGGCAGACCTCTACATTGAGAATGGGGCGTACTACTTTAACCTGCAGGGAGACATTGTAGCAAACCTGTCCGCCTCCTACAAGGCCATCGTAGAGAGAGGTAAAGCCGTAGTCCAGGCCAACGTGACGGTGAACTTCAACAGCGGCAACGCCACTGTTGACTCGTTCCTAGCAGGGGCCCTCAACACCATGATACAGATGATGGCCGGGAACATGGGCGGCCAGGCTGATGCTAGTATAACGAGCCAGCTAGTAAACAACACTGCCGTTTACATACAGCTAGTGGCAACAGGCAAGGTTACCAATGCCACGTTCAACGCTACAGTTGTGCCTAAGCTCGAGAATGCGACCGCCCACATAGTATACCAGTTCAACCTAGACCTCAACGATGATGGAACCTTCACGCTAACAGCGAGCGCCAACGGCAACGTGAACGCACCTGGCCTATTCGAGAGCCTCCCAACAGCCCCCACGTACGTTGACCTAAACGTGAACATAGACAACACAACCATAACCGGTAACCTGGAGATCGACACCTACGGAGACCCGACAGCGGCCTTCGCTCTAGCCAAGGCACTACTACTGGCCGAAGCCAAGGAGGTGAAAAGGTCTGGCAGCCTAACAGCCACGCTTACCGCCGAGGGAGGATACACGTTCGTACTATTCCACAATGGCAGAGTGGAGCTTGGAAGCCAGGTGACCTTCACCGAGGATAACGCCACGCTAGTCAAGCACCTATACCTGGAGCCGCCTGGAGTAGACTACGAGTCCAAGGGCGAGGGAATGCTCGTCGTAAAGCTAGAGCCGGGCGCCGCCCACGGCAAGGCGGAGCTGGGATTCGACGCCTTCGCAGAGTCTAAGGTGCTAGAAGTAGAGGGTAAGGGCGTAGTAGTTAACGTTGGCTCCATGGTCGTCTCCGAGGAGAAGGTTATAGTGGTAAACGCCAGCGACGCGCAGGCTAAGGTGAAGCTCCTACCAGGCACCACGGTGAACGGGACCCTAGAAGTGGAAGCCCTAAGCCAGCAGGAGGCTGAGGCCAACGCTTCAGCCTACGGCTACCAGGCCGCAGGAGACGGTGTCAAGGTTGACGGCGTAGCCAACGGGACGGTTGAGATAGCTGTGAAGGGCGACGTGCAGGCGGCCCAGGAGGGTAGGCTCGCAATACTAGAGATAAGCGCCGACGGGAGCGTGAAGCTCATAACAGACGTGCAGGTAAACGGTTCAATGATAGTGTTCGCCACAAGCAGCTTCTCAACCTTCGTACCAGTATATACCGAGTCCGGCCAGACAGGAGGAGGAACAACAACCACGACCACTACCACGACCAGTGAGAGCCAGACAACTACAACCACAACAACCCAGACCGGTAGAGAAGAGACGACTACCGAGACAACCACAACAACTACAACCAAGGCTGGAACAACTACCACTACAACAGAAGAGGAGAAAGAAGAGAGTTACACTACAAGCGAGACTCCAGAGATGACGTCACAGCAGGCAGGAGCAGAGGAGACAACCACCCAGACAGGAGGCGCCACAACAGCAGGCCAGGGTGGCGGGGTGTCCAACACCGCCATAGCAGCCATAGCAATAATCATAATCATAGCCGCTGCGGCCCTCGTACTATCTAGGAGATAACCGGGATGAACGCCTAATCCCACTTATTATTTTCCAATCACTCCCTTTTTCCGGGAGCGGTCATGCTTAGGGTTAGGATAGTATTCTTCGACATGGATGGCGTGCTAGTCCCTATTAAGAGTAGCTGGGCCTACCTACACGAATACTTTGGGGTAGCCGAGGAGGCTAGAAGGTACCTAGAGGCGTTCGAGCGTGGCGAAATAGACTATGTCCGCTGGATGGAGCTTGACACCAGCCTATGGGTGAAGGCTAGGCGGGGCGGCTGCGTGCATATTAGAGAGCTTCTAGAAGTGCTAGGCAGGGTCCCTGTGAATCCCGAGACTCAAACTGTAGGTAGGGAGCTACACCGTAGAGGCGTCATAGTCGGCATTGTGAGCGGGGGCATAGACCTGCTTGCGAGGCGTGTTGCCTCAATACTGGGAGCCGACGTCTGGGTCGCCAATAAGCTCCTTTTCGACAAGCGTGGCTGCCTAAGGCCGGGAGGCATACCACTGGTCGGAGTCGATAAGGTAGGGGTTGTTAAGAGGATACTGGGCGAGTACGGCATAGACCCTGGTGAGGCGATGTTCGTTGGAGATTCCCGGTGGGATGCCAGCGTCATGAGGCTAGTAGGATACCCCGTAGCCTATGGTGATGACTGCCCCCTACTAGACGGGATAGTAAAGTATAGGGTGAGAAGGCTCTCGGAGGTAGTGGAGCTGGTGGATAGGATAAACAATAGTGGGGGTGTGGACTAGCCCTTCTTGGGTGGCTCGGCCTCCCTTATGAACTGGATTAGGGCGTCCGCATACTCCCTCGTGCCAACCGGCTCTACTCCCATGTGCCGGGCGAGGTCGTAGGTTACTATCTTCTCGGCTATCGCCTTCCTTATGGCATCCTCTACTAGTGTCCTAACCTCGCTCCAGCCCATGAAGTCCGCTATCAGTAGCACGCCGCTGAGTATCTCCGCGGTCGGGTTTACCTTGTTCTTGCCGGCGTACTTGGGGGCTGTGCCGTGTACCGGCTCGCCCACTGCTATGCCGTCTCCCAGGTTTAGGCCTGGAGCCATGCCTATGCCTCCTACTAGAGCGTTTGCCTCGTCGCTGATGTAGTCTCCGTTGAGGTTGGGGGTTACTATTATCTGGTAGTCCCAAGGCCTGGTTATGATCTGCTGGAGCATGTTGTCCGCAATCCTGTCATTGACTAGTATCTTGCCCGGCGGTATCTCGCCGTTATACTTCTCCCACAGCTCATCCTCGGTTATAACATAGTCGCGGAACTCTTCCAGGGCAACCTGGTAGGCCCACTCCCTGAACGCTCCCTCGGTATACTTCATTATGTTGCCCTTGTGCATTATGGTGACCCTGTTGTAGCCGTGCCTTATCGCCCACTCCATTGCCCTCCTCATGTGCCTCTTGGTCTTGAACTCGCTTATCGGCTTGATCCCGATGCCGGTGTCTGGTGTAAGCTCTATGCCGAACTCCTTCTTGAGGAACTCTATTACTTTGAGTGCCTCCTGGCTGCCGGCCTTCCACTCTATCCCAGCGTACACGTCCTCCGTGTTCTCCCTGAATATTACGAAGTTAACCTTGTCAGCATACCTGTGTGGCGCCGGCTGCCCATACCATTTTGTCGGCCTAACGTTGCTGTAGAGGTCTAGGAGCATCCTGATAGCCACGTTTAGGCTCCTGTAGCCGCTTCCCACCGGGGTTGTTAGGGGGCCCTTGAGCCCGAGCCTAGTCATGCGTATGGCTTCTATCGTAGCCTCTGGGAGTAGTTTGCCGCACTCCTTCTGCGCCTTCTCGCCGGCGGCCATCTCCCACCAGACTATCCTCCTCTGGCCACCGTATGCCTTCTCCACGGCGGCGTCCAGTACCCTCCTGGCGGCGTCCATTATCTCTGGGCCGATACCGTCGCCCTCAATGTATACTACGATCGGGTTGTCTGGGACTATGAGCTTCCCGTCCTCCCATTTAGCCAGCTGCCCCTCAGCGGGGGGCTTGAGCTCGTCTACGCTGCATGGTATGGATGGCATTGCTCTCGCCCGTTGACACTGGAGAATATATGTGGGAATATAGGTTGGAGGCGCCGGTTTGCATTAACCTAGTTTGAGTAGCCTCTTAAGGCTCCTCGTGTAGGGCGGGTATGCTATCCCCTTCTCGGTGATTATCGCCGTGATCAGTCTTGGCGGGGTTATGTCGAAGCTCGGGTTGTATACTGGCACGTCTGGTAGTGTTATCGGGTATTTGCCCATTACCTTTCTCACCTCGTCGGGGTTCCTCTCCTCTATAACGATCTTGGAGGGGTCCTCGGTCGCCTGTATGGTGCTTGTCGGTGCGGCGACGTAGAATGGTTTCTCGTTGTCGTTGGCCGCTAGGGCTACCATGTAGGTTCCAATCTTGTTCGCAGTATGGCCTGTGAGTATGATCCTGTCAGCCCCGACTATTGCGAGGTCAGCCATTCCCCTCATGAACACTAGGCCTGGCATGCCGTCGGTTATGAGCCTGAATGGTATACCCTCCTTCTTCAACTCCCAGACGTTAAGCCTGGCCCCCTGGAGTACGGGTCTAGTCTCGGTTGTTATCACCTCTATCTTCTTCCCCTCATACCAGGCGTAGCGTACTACTCCGAGTGCCGTGCCGAACCCGGCCGTCGCTAGGGCCCCAGTGTTGCAGTGGGTTAGTATCCTGTCGCCATCGTCTATCAGCTTGCTTCCATGCCTGCCCATCTCGATATTGTTTCGTATGTCCTCCACGTATATCCTGGCGGCCTCGTCGAGGACCGCCTCGCGCACCCTGTCCGGGTCCCCGTGTTGGGCTTCCCTGGTTATCCTGCTCCACACCCTGTCGAGCGCCCAGAATAGGTTATACGCCGTCGGCCGGGTGGAGGCGAGTATCCTCTTGGCCTCGCTTAGATCCTCTAGCAGGCCCTCAACGGTCCTAGCTGGGCTCTCGAAGGCTGCGAGCGCCATTGCGAAGGCTGCGGAAACACCTATAGCGGGGGCGCCCCTTATCTCCATGTCCTTAATAGCCTTAGCCACCCTACGGTAGTCCTTGGTCCTCCTGTACACCTCTTCGAATGGTATGAGGCGCGTGTCTAGCCAGACGAACTCCCTGGATTCGACGTCCCAGTATAGCGGCTTAATCTTGAGGTACTCCTCGTACTTCTCAAGCTCCCTGAACGGGTTCAACCCTGGGACACCGGTTTTCGAAAGACAGGAGGCTAGAATATAACAGCGTAGCGTGGAGCTAGAAGTACTCCTCCTCCTCTACCAGTCTCCTTGCTATCCTCTCCCTTAGCGTGTAGACCACTCCTACCAGCACTATCACGCCCGCTATCGCTATGAATATCGGGGTCATCCTCTTAATCTTCGTAACAGTAGTGGGGTTCAGGCTGACTGTCACGTCGGTAGTCTGTGGCACGCTGAATGCTAACTCCTTAGACGTGTAGCCGGACGCAGATGCGTTGAGCAGATACGAGCCCTCCCTCAGCCTCACTATTGCCAGGCCCTGCTCGTCTGTGAATGTCGAGGCTACTAGCGTGTTGTTCGCCGCATAGTATACTTCTACCCTGGCGAGCTTCACAGGCTGTCCCCTGTCGTCAACAACTCTAATCTTGACATCGTGATACTTGACTACCTCGGGCTGCTGCTCCTCCTGCACCTGCACCGGCTTCAATGTAGCCTTGACCGTGGTCGCCCCGTAGAATGGTATCTGAACCGTATAGTTTTCGAACCCGGGCTTCTCAACGACTATCTCATAGCTTACTCCCTCCCACAGTATTAGGGTGGCCGTACCATCATCGCCTGTCACGCCGTACACGGTCTTGGGGTTGACCTGGAAGCCTAGGTTCGGGTCAACCTGGACAGGCTTAGCTATTATCATTGCGCCCGCCAGCGGCCCGGGCTGGACGTCTGGCGGGTACTTCTCTCCCTCGCCCGGCGGTGGCACGACTGCTTTCACCAGTACTTCCCTGTAGCTGGCGTTTATTGCTACCCTATACTCTGGGAACTGTACGTTCGCCCTCACCGATACTGTTCCGAGCCCTGGGACTCGTAGTGTGAAGTTGTAGACTCCAGCCTGCAGGTAGACCTGGAACGCCCCCTCTTGCAGCTGTGTCACAGCCACAAGGTCGCCGTTGGAATCGTATACCTCCATGAGGCCGCCGGACGGCACTTCTACTGTCACGTTGCCGCCTATCGTCACCTTCCTGATCTCAACGTTTACGATCGCCCTCGCTATGTCGACCTGCCTTATTTGGAGCACGTATACTACCGGCGTCTGCGCCGCGGTCTCCGGGCCGGCTACTACGAAGTCTGGCGTAACAGCCTCTGCCTTGTAGCCTCTCACACCCGTCTCCACGCCCTCGTAGCCGTATGGGCCCCTCCAAACGGGGTACCATTCTCCTCCCTGGGCCCGTACCAGCTGTAGCCTGCCCGTTATCGTTGAGACTAGCACGTAGTCGCCGGCAAGGTAGGAGACGCCGTTAACCCTAGCATTGTCGACCTGGAGGGATGCCTTGGCGAGGTACCGCCTCTCCTGCGGGCTCCACTCTAGCCAGAAGAGCTTGCCGCTTGCGGTGCCCACGAATATGCTGGAGCCGTCCCACGATATTGATACGCTAGTAGCGGCGGTCCCTAGGTCTACTACTTCGACATATTTCCTCTCGGCGCCGAAGGCCTTGGGGACTAGGCTGTTGTCGGCGAGGTATATGTAGAGGTACCTGTCGACGCCAACCAGTATCACTGTCGTGGCTCCAACAGGCCAGCCGGGCAGAGCCTGCGGGACCCTGTAGACTTCCAGCAGGTTTAGGCTCGCAATGCTTCCAAGCTGGGCCGGGTACGGGTAGTATATGATCCACGCGTCGCCTCCCAGCCCAGTGTTTATCGAAGGCTTGGGGAGGGTAGCAGCGTTCAACACTATCACGGGCTGGAAGTCTAGCTGGTAGGGTCCCGGCGGGTTGGGGTCCAGGTTATATGCTGAGATGCAGTCTTCGAGGGACGTCGCGTTAACCTTGTCCAAGACTATCCTGCCTAGTACCCTAGTCTTGCCCGGCTCTAACAGGAATTCTGGGGTTAGGGTTGCATAGCACTTCACTCTTATGACCTCACCCGTCTTCGGATCATAGTCTGTTATGACGTAGGCGGCGAATAGTCTCATCCTTGTGGCCGGCAGGCCTGTCTCGTTTATCGTGGCGTTAGCCGCCCTCTGCACGTTGAGTATTATGTTATAGTCGGAGAGTATGAAGGCGTAGTATAGGATAGCGTCTCTCGTGAAGTTCTGAGAGTATGTAGCGTTAACCTTGACCGTCACAGTCTTCCCCTGGTACACTTCGACGGGCTTGACCTCGTCGCCCTCCCTGTAGTAAGCGTAGGCTACCGCGGTACTAGTGGGGGCGTCCGATAGTATTGCGATGAGTCTTGAGGAGTCTTTGGTCCAGTTACCCTTCCCGTCGAGTGACTTGACGAACTTAGCGTCTACCACGCTGAAGCCAGCGAGCTTACCGGTAGCGGCGTCTCTAGGCTCCGGCCCTATCTCGGACCAGTACGGCTCCGGCACCTTGTAGATGTACAGGTATCCTTCCGCGTCCACTACGGCAAGCGTCTCCGACTGCCCCGTCGCTATCTCGAAACTCTTCACCGCCACCCTACCGGCGGTGAAGTAGCTCTGCCTAAAGTCCGGGTTCAGGGCGTTGACAACTAGTATCTCTCCAGCATCGGTTCCCGCAGCATACCATGAGGGGCTCCAAGAGTCGTCGTAGTCTAGGCCTGTAACCCTGCCTATCACGCTCCAAGCCCACGACACTCGCGGCTGAGCTATAGAGAAGTCTAGTAGCGCAACATAGCCAGTGCCTCCCACAAGCACGGCCTTGGGGCCTGGCACTAGGTGGAAGGCGGTCATGTCGTCTGGGCCTATGAGCGTATAGTTTGCCATGTTGGCGAAGTTAGTCCTACCCTCCACCAGCCGGAACCCGCTGTCGGAGACGAACGCCTGTGATGGGAGCGAGGCGAGGACTGCTATCAGCAGCACAGCCGCCGCGGCGAGCGAATGGCGCCTCAACCCGAGCAAACCTCCACTGTACCATTGAGTCCAAGGCCTCCTAGAACTTTAACGTTTCCTCGACCCCCATGTTTAGCCTCATGTACTTTATCCGCTAACGCGTCACGGATAAGATATTTACCAGCCGGCCGCCGTCCACTTGTGGGCAGGCCGCGGGTGGCGTGTTAGATGCCAAGCTTCTTTAGGATAAGGAAGGCTAAGAAGAGGGAAGAGGTTGAGCCCCCAAGAGAGTCGCCTGAAACCGTCGACTTCGAGAGGAGCGTCTACGAGACGCTCATAGCGCTTCGAGCCGACTATAAGGTGCTCGAGAGCTACCCGCTATACGACCCGTGGGCTAGAGCGTACATCCTGGAAAGGAAGAGCGACGGTAGACTCCTCTACTTTGTCCACGAGATAGGCTTAACAAAGGAGGAGAGGGAGATATACAAGAAGATTATGGACATCCTATACTGGGAGCTGGAGCCGGCGCCAGAGGGTGTAGACCCGAGGGAACACTTCCGCCAGCAGGCCACAAGCATAATCAAGAGGTTCGCCATAAGATTCAAGTCAACTATACACCCCGGCATCTCATGGGGCAAGATAGAATACTATATCATGAGGGACACTATAGAATACGACGTGATAACACCTCTCATGAAGGACCCATACATTGAGGACATCTCCTGCGACGGCGTAGGCAAGCCGATCTACGTTTGGCACCAGAAGTATGAGAGCATGCCCACAAACATAAAGTTCGACAAGGAGGAGGATCTAGACAACCTAGTCGTCAAGCTCGCCCACAAGGCGGGCAAGCACGTGAGCGTAGCATTCCCAATCATAGACGCAATACTCCCAGAAGGCCACAGGCTCGCGGCAACCTACAAGAGAGAGGTGTCCAAGCACGGATCCACGTTCACCATACGAAAGTTTAAGGAGAAGCCTCTCAGCATCATAAACCTAATCCAGGGAGGATCCATTTCACCACTACTCGCAGCCTACTTCTGGAAGATACTAGAGTATAACATGACAGGCCTCATAATGGGAGTCACAGGCGCAGGCAAGACAACAATGCTCAACGCCCTAGCAACACTGCTAAGGCCAAACATAAAGATAGTCACCATAGAGGACACCCCAGAGCTTAGGCTAACACATGAAAACTGGGTACAGCTCTACTCCAGGCCCAGCTACGGCTTCGAAGCCGGAGCAAGCGAGATCACGCTATACGATCTAGTAAGGGTAAGCCTAAGATACAGGCCAGACGTACTGATAGTTGGAGAGGTTAGAGGCGAAGAGGCAAAAGTACTATTCCAGGCCATCGCTACAGGGCATGGTGGTCTAACAACAATACACGCTGAGCACATAGACGCTGCGGTGAAGAGGCTGACTAGCCCGCCAATGGACATCCCGCCAGGCTATATTCCACTGGTCAACTTCGCCCTAGTGGTTAAGAGGGTCAGGCTAGTAACTGGCTCCGATGCAGGCAAGCTCGTTAGGAGGGTGACCAACGTCTGGGAGATTAGAGACTATGAGGACTACGTGGAGGTTGCAAGGTGGGATCCGGCTACTAGGGAGCACCATGTCAACCTGGACGATAGCATTCTGATACCGAGGATTAGTGAGATGACAGGCCTCGACGTCGGTGACGTTATCGAGGACATCTATAAGAGGGAGGTCGTGCTACGGTGGATGGCCATCAAGGGCATAACCAGCTATGAGGAAGTGGCTAGCAAGGTAATGGAGTTCTATAGGAGGCCCGACAAGGTGTATAGCGAGGCGGCGAGAGAGCTGGAGAGGCTGGAAAGCTACACCTAACCCCCCGGGGGCCTGGTAGACATGGCCACGCTCGAGGCCCGCCTGAGGGAGAGGAGGAGGGAGAGGAAGGCAGGCCTGGGCGAGGTACTCGACTTCCTCAGCATCAAGTACTTCTCCGGGATAGCCCAGAAGCTCGTTAGAGCATTCGAGCTCGACAGGAGCCTCGCCCAGGCTGGTATAACCACCTACCCGCTACTCTACGCCGCCCGCGGCGTGCTCAACACTCTAATCTCCGCCTTCGTATCCGTCTACTTCATAGTTATACTCGCACTCCTTCCAGTCCCGCTAGCAATAAAGGTGCTTGGAGCACTACTACTCGCCTTCGTCCCACTCTTCGTCTTCTCCTGGATGCTAATATACCCGGCGACAAAGAGGGAGGAGAGGAAGAACGGCGTAGAGACGGAGCTGCCATTCTTCGCAGCCTACCTAACAACAATGGCTAGAGCCGGAGTCCCAGTAGCTAAGGTCATCGAGAGAGTTGCACAGTTGAGGATATTCAAGGCAATGAGGAGGGAGGCCCAGCTAATAATGAGGAACGTGAGACTCCTCGGAATGAACCCATTGGACGCAATAGAAGCCAACGCCCTAGACCACCCGAGCCCACAGTATAGAGACTTCATGCTAGGCTACGTGACAAGCGTGAAGACCGGTGGAGACGTGCTCCACTACCTGGAAATAAGGACCCAGGACATATTCATGACGAGAATGAACCAGATGAGGCTCATAGCCGAGAGAATGAGCATGTTCACGGAAGTATACGTAACCATAGCCGTAATCATGACGTTGGTATTCTACATATTCTTCACCATCCAGGCAATATTCCCCACAGGCCCAGGCGGGGGAGGCGGCGTAGCACAGCTAGCGCTCTTCAGCTTCGTATTCCTACCACTCCTAACAGTCCTACTACTCTGGATGATACACTCCAACCAGCCCAAAACCCCCATCGAGTTCAGGGCACCCTACAGGGCGCTGCTAACAGCAGGCCTCCCCGCAGCAATAGCAGTGTTCCCCATACTCTTCGTCGCCACAGGAGCCTACAGGCTAGTAACACAGGGCGAGTACAGCTACCAGAGCATAATGGGGTTCGCAATAACGCTCGGAGCAACACTCATAGCCCTAAGCATACCGCCCGCACTAATCCAGCTGAGAGAGTCGAGGAAGACAGCACACCTCGGAGAAGCTATAGCAAGCTTCCTCAGGGACCTAACAGAGGTGAGAAAGACAGGCCTAAGCCCAGAGAAGAGCATACTAGCAGTAGCAACCAGAAGCTACGGCCCCCTAGACCCAATACTCAAGCGGATCTACACCGCCCTAA
>CAYRZG010000016.1:0-1493 GCA_964428695.1 uncultured Desulfurococcales archaeon | reverse complement strand
TACACGGCATAATACTCGTGGTTATAACAATACTCACGATAGCAGTAACCCTAAAAGGAGTACCGCTCACACCCGAGCAAACACAAGCCATGGCAGGAACGGCCGGCACCCCCCTAGCAGCTACAGTACCACTCTTACACCCGAGATAGGGGCAGCTCGAACAACAATCATCCACCTCTAGATGGTTTCCCCACGAAACATTAGCTTCCCAATATGTTATTGTAAGAACCATTTACCATCTGATAATATTCGTGTAATAGTTTGGAGGACTAGACAAATACAACTCGGAGATAACACTTAAAACCTCCAAGAACCAATACTCCAGATTCGAGCGCCCCCAAGAGGGGGTGACCAGAATGGCCAGGGCAAGAAAGGGTATCTCGCCTGTAATCGCGACCGTGATCATAGTAGCGGTAGCCATAGCCATTAGCATAGCCGTAGCAGGCTGGCTATTTGGCCTATGGGGAGGACTCGCTTCTGGGACACCCCAGGTACAAGTATCCAACGCCGTTGTAACTAGCGATGGAACTATCGAGCTATACATAGTTAACCAGGGATCTGGTGCAGACACCCTACTAAGAGTAGAACTCAACAATGGAACGACTACAGTCCAGGCTAACCTAGCTAATGCTAACGTGACTGGAACCGGTATAGTAGTCAACACTGATGGAACCGTATCAATACAGGCCAATGCAAAGGGATGGCTCACTACCTCAGTAACTGGAGTGACCCTAAACCCGGGTCAGAGTGTAACTATAAAGGTATACTTCGAGAAGAGTGGTACCGTAACCATTCCGGTAACCGTGCAGGGTTAGGATAACACATAAATGACTAATATTTTTTAATTACTAGTTTCAACTCTCAAAATATAGTATTTTTATGGTATATATTATAATTGTAATGTAATTTGAAATTAGTAATGTGGTTACTTCGCAATAATGTTAAATAAGACTTTAGGACATTATTGTAGAAATGGATAGAAAGCTAGCTACACTAGTATATACGGCTAGTGGAAATCTTGAATCTCAGAACCAAGAGGTGCAGGACATGACGTCAACTAGCCGGAGGGCAATTCACCCAACAGTGAGCGTCATCATACTTATAGCTATCACTATCATTATTTCTATTATCGCTGCATCGTGGATACTGGGGGTCTGGAACACCCAGCAGGAATCGTTCTCTGTAGTACCTATGCTATATGTTAGAGGCTCGGCTATATCTGGAAACAGTACACTAATATTACAACTACATATTAGAAATGAAGGTGGCCAGGAAGCCGAGATAGTTAGAGTTGAAATTAGAACTGACTACGGATATTGGGTAAATAACACGTCCATAATCATCCCTCCAAATAGTATATTAGACATAAATATCACCGGTTGGAAATGGGTCGGTCAAGGGCCAGAGCCGGCAATAATTCCGGGCGGAAAATATAGAGTTGTCATATATACTAATAGGTGGGGTTCTATTTTCTTCGACGTTATAGCTAACAC
>CAYRZG010000015.1:0-18607 GCA_964428695.1 uncultured Desulfurococcales archaeon | reverse complement strand
GGCGGACGGCATTATAGTCTCGGCACCCCAGGCCCCCTTCGAGCACGTCTACAGGGCGGGAGAGCTGTTAAGGGAGATTATATCATGAGGGCGGCTGTCATAGGCGCGGGCTTCGCGGGACTCATAATATCGAGAGCCCTAGCGAGTATAGGGTATGATGTCACCCTCTACGAGGAGCACGATAGAGTCGGGTACCCGCCCCACTGTACAGGAATAGTGTCGGAGAGGGTTGTCCGGGAGATAGGAGGACCAGCGCGGGAGACAATACTAGCCTCCTACAGGGGGGTCCTGTTTAGGGGCGGGGGCTCCGAGTTCAGGGTGACCACAAGCCAGAGGATCTACAAGCTCGACAGGGAAAGGCTAGAAGAACTCCTACTAGAAGAGGCGTTATCCTATGGGGTAAGACCCGTTTTCAGAAGGCGTGTCAAAAGGATAACAGCCGACGGACGCTTATGGCTCGGGGGAGAAGAGGCCAGGTTCGACATTATAATACTGGCGGAGGGTAGTAGGAGGCGCCTCCTCTCCGAAGCTTTAGGCGTCAAATATAATCCGCTAGAATCGGTCGGCGTCAACGTGGAGGTTCAGGAGGCCTCCTCGGGAGAAGACATTATAGAGGTTGGCTTTGATGAAGGCCTATCTGGCCGAGGCTTCTACTGGATAGTCCCCATAGACGGGAAGACTGTTGTCGGAGCCCTATCCCTAGACGCCGGGAGAGCCCAGAGAGCTGCAGACAGCCTCGCGTCCAAGAGAGGAGGGAGGATCACGAGGAGGTATGGGGGAATAGTTGTTCACGGCCCACCGCTCAGCCGAAACCCCCTAGGGAAAGTCATAGTTGTGGGCGACGCGGCCGGGCTCAACAAGCCCCTAACGGGGGGAGGCCTATATCCCAACTCTGAAGTTGCCAGAATCTCTGTTGAGAGCGGCGATGTAGTCCGGGCGGTTAAAGTCGTTTCGGGGAAGCTGAGAAGACAACACTATGTAGCAAAGGCGATCCTAGAAAACCCGGGGCTGGCCACACTCCTAGTCCAGGCAGCATCCGAGGCCGGATTTGAGAGGATGCTAGCCGGTAGAATTGACTTCGACGAGCATGAGAAGCTGCCGCTGGCAGTAGTGAAGAGCCCCCACAGGCTAGCCTACATGCTTACTGCTATAGCATTTAGAGACCCGAGGGGCGCCCTCAGCCTAACTGTGGCTGGGCTAAAATCATTGATTTTATAAAGGTCAGGTCTTATGGTGGCTTGGCTTACTCGACTTACTCGATTACTGTAATGTTCTCCTCGGGGAATCCAAGCTCTACTAGAAGCTTCTTCACCCTGTGCCTGTGGTCTCCCTGCAGTTCTATCCTACCGTTCTTGGCCGTACCTCCAGTTGCCAGCTTGCTCTTGAGAGTGCTTGCCAGCTTCTTGAGGTCGAATTCCTTCTCGTTTATACCTTCGATTATCGTCACTTCTCTTCCAAACCTTCTCTTCTCAACCCTGATCTTGATTATCTGCTCCTCTGCGGAGAGCTGCTCGCAGATCTCCGGGGGGAGTCCGCCGCACATTGAGAGGTCTGTCATGGCCTAGCGTACCACCCGGGGTTCTCGCGGGTTACCCATATCTGGCGGAGAGAGATATTAAGCCTTGCCTGCAGACCGGAGGCTGGTGCCGGCCGTGGCGGGCTACGAGTATGGGTATGACGAGTTCTCCGAGCTACCCTATGGTATCAAGAGGAGGCCTATCTACTATAGGTGTCTAAGGTGCGGCAAGATAGTCCGTGATGATGAGCTTGCCCTGCTAGGAGACATTATGTGCCCGCATTGTGGCTACAGGATACTGGTTAAGGTGAGGCCTCCGCCGGACGTGAGTCCTAGGAGGAGAATATACGCGATCTAGCCTGGTTTCCTCCGCGCGTTATAGTAGGCGAGTATAGCCTCCTGTAGAGCCTTAGCGGCGGCTATGCTCGTTGCCTCGCCGCAATCATACTGGGGCGCAACCTCGACCACGTCTACTCCGATAAGCCTATTGTCCGAGGCTAGGCCGGCTACAGCCTCTAGAAGATCCCATATGGTCGCTCCTCCCGGCTCGGGGTTAGCGGCTCCGGGCGCGTACGCCGGGTCTAGGAAGTCGATGTCTATGGATAGGTAGATGCTCTCGCACCTGGACGTGAAGTGTCTCGCGTGGGCCACGGCGTTGGCGACGCCGGATAGTTGTAGCATCCTGGAGGTTACCCAGTCGACCCTATCGCTCGACTTTGCATACTCTAACTCTCCAGGGTCCCAGGCTCTCACGCCGAGGTAGAAGACTCTCTCCGCGACGCCCTCCTCGAGGGCTCTCCTAAAGACTGTTGCATGGCTGAGCTTTAGGCCGAGATACTCGTCTCTAAGGTCGAAATGCGCGTCCAACACTATGACGCATGGGGCGCCGTTTTTCGACGCCAGGCCTCGGAGAAGGCCGAGCGTGATAGTGTGTTCCCCGCCTATAGCTGCCAAGAGCTTCCCCTCACCGCCCAGTTCTTCGGCCACCCTCTCCACGCGGTGGAGGGTCTCCCTGACATCGCCGTGTACGACGCCCACGTCACCCAAGTCTATAACGCCCACATTCTCAATGTAAACCTCGCTGTTAACGTAACCGTTCGACTCAATGTTGGCAGAGGCCCGCCTAACCGCTGCCGGGCCTCTCCTCTGGCCGCTTCTAAAACTGGAGGTGGAGTCGAAGGGCACGCCTATAACGTAGACTAGACCCTCTCCACCTTCGAGGCCGGCAAATGAGTATTCGGCCTTCGTCATGTAAATGTCTACTATACCCAAACCCCACACCCGGCATGGCCGGAGGGAGTGTACTAAAATAAGGTACGCAGGCCACCCCAAGCCCACCCGGGGAGGCGATTGCAGGAAGACAAATACCAGAAAATAATGGAGCTCGCCAGGAGGAGGGGGTTCTTCTGGCCCTCGTACGAGATATACGGTGGGGTCGCGGGCTTCTACGACCTGGGACCCTATGGTGTGCTACTCAAGAACCGTATAATAGAGAAGTGGCGCCGGTTCTTCATAAGGGACCACAGCAACTACGTCGTGGAAATTGAGACCCCGATAATAGGCCCTGCAAGGGTCTACGAGGCCAGCGGGCACGTGGAGAGCTTCACGGACCCGATAGTTACCTGTTTAAAGTGTGGCAGAAAGTTCCGGGCAGACCACCTAATCGAGGAGGCGTTAGGCATAGACGCTGAGGGGCTAACACCAGAGGAGATGACACGACTCATACGAGAACATGATATTAGATGCCCCGTCTGCGGGGGGCCCCTGGGAGAGGTTAAGCTGTTCAACCTGTTGTTCAAAACACAGATAGGCCCCTACGAGGGGAACACCGGCTATCTTAGGCCGGAGCTCGCCCAAGGCATGTTCGTGTCGTTCAAGCGAGTATATGATGTGATGAGATCCAGGATACCGCTAGGCATAGCTCAGATCGGTAGAGTCGGTAGGAACGAGATAAGCCCCAGGCAGGCCATGATGAGGCTGAGAGAGTTCACGATAATGGAGATGGAGTATTTCATAGACCCGGAAGACCCGGAGGGGAGCTGCCCGTTCTTCGATAGGCTGGCAAACGAGACCCTACGGATAAGGACGTATGAGGCTAAAAGGAAGGGTGCGGGCCCCATAGAGGTGACCGTGCAGGAGGCTGTAGATAAGGGGCTCGTCATACACCCGTGTCTAGCCTACTGGATGGCGGTGGCCAAGAGGTTCATGGAGAGCGTCGGCGTGCCGGAGGAGAACATGTTCTTCGACGAGAAGGGACCCCATGAGAGAGCCCACTACTCCAGCCAGACGTTCGACCAGCTCGTCAAAGTCTCGAGGTGGGGATGGGTAGAGGTTTCAGGCCACAGCTATAGGGGAGACTACGACCTCTCCAGGCACATGAAGTATAGCGGACAAGACCTCACGGTCTTCAAACCCTTCCGCGAGCCGAGGAAGGTCCGAGTGAGAAGGGTAATAATAGACAGGGCTGTGATTGGGAGGATGTATAAGAGTGAGGCCCCTAAAGTTCTCGATCTCGCGTCAAAGATCCCCGAGAGCGAACTGCTGAAGGCGGCCGAGGAGGGCAGGGATCTGGAGGTTGAAGGCTACAAGATCCCGGCGGCAGCGATTAGAATAGTTGAAAGGGAGGAGAAGATAACAGGCAAGAAGTACGTGCCACACGTTGTTGAACCCTCCTTTGGCACCGACAGAGTGGTCTATGTTGCATTCGAATACGCATATAGGGAGAAGGAGGGCAGGACGATACTCTCCTTCCCAAGGGACATAGCGCCTGTACAGGCTGCGGTATTCCCACTCGTAGAGAAGGAGGAGAGTCTGCGAAGGAAGGCATTAGAACTATACAGGCTCCTAGTGGACAACGACTTCTACGTTATATACGATGATTCCGGGAGCATCGGACGCAGGTACGCGAGGGCGGATGAGATAGGTATACCGGCCGCGTTCACAGTAGACTATGTAACACTCGAAGACAATACCGTGACCATGAGAGACAGAGATACCTGGGAGCAGGTTAGACTCCCAATGAACGAAGCTCCAAAAGCCCTGAGAAGGTTCTTATACGAGGGTGCACAGCTATCCGATATTGGAACCCCGGTAAAGCCCTAGATGTAAGAGTGGTGGTGTATAATGTCGGAGGAAGGCAAGGAGGTTAAAGGGCAGGAGGAGCAGCTGCCGCAGCCCGAGAGGCCGAAAGGCTCCATAACCAAGATACTCGAGGTCATACCGCCAGCCTCGGCGCTTAAGGCTAGGGAGAAGAAGATTAGGGAGAAGAGAATACGTCTCAAATATGATGACCGCCTCGAGAGAGAGCAGGCCCTAATACACCCGTCGCTTGCTAAGGAGCTTGGAATAACCGACCTCCTCGAAATAGTGGTTGCTGGCAGGCATAGGTTCGCCTTCAGGGCAATAATAGACGAGAGCGCCGAGGAGAACAGAGTCCATGTGAACCCAGAGCTCATGGAGGAGCATGGTATAGCCGACGGTAGCATAGCAACAGTGAGAGCATATAGGGGCTCCGAGAAGCTGGGAGTTAGGCTGCAGGTGCGTTAGGATCCATGACGAGAGCAGAGGATAAAGCAAGAATACTAGTAGACCTCCTGGCAAAAGACCTCCAAGAACACCTTGCTATCATAGCTGTTTTAAGAGAGCTATCCATCAGGGTTAGGGAGGCTCTCCCCTCCTCTCAGAGGAACCTTGAGCTAGTATCGCAACATTTAACGAGCCTAGGTTTGTTAAGGGCGTCAATGATAGAGAAGATGGAGATGCTCGTAGACCTCGTGAGAGATCACAGCCTCCCAGCAGACGTTGTCAGAGACATCTACGCGTTGTCAGGATATTTCGTCGAAGCCGGCTCAAAAAGCGAGGAGGAGGTATTGAAACGCCTCCTAGGCTTCGGTGCTACCGAGGAGGAGCTTGTAAGCCTTGAGAGGCTTAAGGCAATAGCCAGACTACTCTATGGTATATCATCCGAAAAGTACAGGGAAAGGCGGGGCTAGGCTAATTTTTAAGAGTGGGATTACGCTCCCCCTCGCCTGGACGGCCTAGGTGCTATGGGCATGGCGTATCCGGACACCGGAAACCTGGTAAAGGCGGCGATAGGAGAGCAGTTGGTCAACATGGCCCGGGAGCTCGACGTGCTGGTCTCTAGGCTGTACTCTCTTGTCGCGGAGGGTGAGGGCGCGCCTAGCCCGGAGGCGATAGACAAGTTCTTCCGCCAGGATCTCGCCCTGACAAAAGATTCTGTCGACAGGATAGTGTCTAGGGTCTTGGAGTACATAGCGTCTGGCAGGATGAATCTGCTAGACTCGAAAGACCTTGTCTTCCAGCTCCTCAACCTCTATGAGGAGCTATCCAGGAAGATAGAGGCCGCAGTCTACAGGCTCAAGCTGATTGCATCCAGGGGCGTAAGGCTGCCGGAGGCATCAAAGTATGTTGTTGAGCAGGCACGCCTACTCGCTCAGGCAACCACTAACCTAGTGTACATTTCAAGACAGATAGGCGGGTCCAGCGAGGCGTTCCGCAGGCTGGAATCCAGCGTGTCGAGGGTGGTGGATATTGAACGTGAGGCTGACAGAATATACAGGGAGGCTCTAGACATACTGCTAGACGCGTCGCCAGACTACAAAGCATACGTAATGTACAGGGATGTGTTGGACAATCTGGAGGACGCGGTTGACGTTGTAGAGCGTCTAGCCAAGAGCATGAGGATACTGTCGATAGCCGAGAGCGTGGGCTAGCCATGGAGTGTAGGGCCCACGGGACCCTGCAGGGCTACCATGTTATAGTAGAGGATCTCGAAGAGGCCAGGTGCCTGTATGGAGAGGGGTTCTACGGCCACCCTCTAGGCGTTGATAAACCCCGGGGTGCAGACTTCACTGCCCCCCTACTCCTAACTCCTCTCGAGGCAGTGTACCTCGCATACAAGGGGGTCTTGACGGTGTACAGTGGCTCCTCCCAGGTTGGCCTTGACAGGCTCGAGGAGCTTGCCAGAGAGTACTACGGTAGACTATATGATGTTATGAGGGAGGTCTACTTCGACCTTAGGGAGAAAGGGCTTGTCGTGAGATCGGGGCTAGTATATGGTGCCGACTTCACAGTATACAGGTATGGGCCAGGCATAGACCATGCCCCGTATGTCGCCCACGTCTACGAGAGGGACGAGGACCTGGAGCCTACAGAGCTTGTGAGGGCGGGCAGGCTCAGCCATAGTGTTAGGAAAACGTTCATAGTAGCGTCAAGGGATAATAGTGGGAGGCCTATCTATCTAATGCTTAAATGGTTCCGACCCTAACGGGAGATAGGAAGAATAGCCGGCGGCTCGGGTGACCGGTGGAGTGTCGATCATAGATCCCAGGAGGCCGCCTAGAAGGCCTGGAGGGCCAGGGGCGAGGGGGCCGAGGCGAGAGCCGAAACCTAGGCCTATAGGAGACAAGTGCAACCCGTTATGTCCCTTCTTCCGCTGTTCGAAGAGAGCGCTGCGGTTCACCACGGAACAGTTCCGCGGCAGGCCTATAAAGGTGGCGATGTGCGCCTGGATAGGAGACAGGTGTATAGGCCCCTCGTGCCGCTATGCTTACTGTGAGAAGCGGGCTATGATGCCAGACGGGCGCTGCGCCTTCGCCGTAAAGGCTAGGCGTGTGAAGGAGTTTGAGGAGGAGCTGAGAGAGCTTGAGGAAGAGGCCAAGAAGTATGGTATAGACGAGGACTTCTTCTAGTCCCCCCACCTCCTGTAAAGATTATGGCAGGTCACGCCTAGGGCGTCGAGAACCTTCCCGGCGAGAAAGTCTATCATATCGCCAACAGTGCGAGGCCTATGATAGAAGCCTGCGCATAGCGGAACCATTATCGCCCCGGCCCTGGCAAGTCTGGTCATGTTCTCCAACTCTATGACCCCTAGCGGCGTCTCCCTAGGCGCTACAACCAGTCTTCTCCCAAGCCTTAGAATCGCTAGAGCAGCCCTAGTTACCAGGTTGGAGGATATACCTGCCGCTAACGTTGCAACTGTCTTCATGCTTGCCGGCACTATAGCCATTGCTTCGGGCTGGCTACTGCTGCTAGCTAGGGGCTTGTAAAGTCGTCTTCCATGTAGACTCTCGATATGCTTGAGAGCATGCCGACGAACTTCTCCGGCTCCAATCCATCCTCGTGTCTGGCAACTTCTAGAGCCCCCCTCGTAACTATGATGCCCGAGACGTCCACGCCTAGCTGTGAGAGTGCCTCGGCTACCCGAAGCCCTACTATCACTCCGGAGGCGCCGGTTATCGCTATAGAAGCCGACGAGATGGTGTTAGAACACTTTCTTCTCGCAGTCCTCTCCATCTCCCAGTGCCTCCCTAACACCGTCAACCATATCCTCGTAGGCCCTGTTCCCCCAGGCTACAAATACTACTCTTCTAACGCCTGGCCAGTCCTTGGAAGCTACGATTCTCGCCATCTCCCTGGCAACCTCTCTCACCCTAAGACCTCCCACTCCTGCGCCCATCGCCGGCAGTGCTATGGACTCGACTCCAAGCCTTACAGCCTCCTCTAGGGCTGCTCGGGTAGCCTTGACCGCGTTCTCTAGCGGGATCCTCATTGCAGGCTGTTCCATTGTAGGGGCGTGTATAACGTACTTGGCTGGGAGCCTGCCGGCGCCTGTTGCAACGGCTCTGCCGACGGGTACGGGGGCGTACCTTCTAGCCTCGGCCTCTATCTCTTCTCCGCCCGCCCTCCTAATGGCTCCTGCTACCCCACCGCCCATTATCATGAGGCTGTTGGCGGGGTTCACGATAGCGTCTACCCGAGCCTTTGTTATGTCCCCCTCGGCTACGATAAGCTCGATCCCGTTGGGAAGCCTCCAGCACTTCATAGCCTCCCCCTCCTCCTAGCAAGCTCTCTTAGTAGGGGGATCTCTTTCAGCTTTTCATCGCTTAACAGATCCCAGAGTATACCCGGGGGCCTCTCGCGCCTCTCCGCCCTGATAACCCCGGATGGCATGTTAGACGTGCGATGGCCCCGCGAGGGTGGTGTCACGATGTAGTCTACTGGGACGTCGTGGGGGTCCTGAGGGAGGCGTGTGCGGAAAACCTGGACTGGATGAACTGTTGTCGCTATGGGTGTATTCTCGTCTACTACTCCCAGCTCTCGCAATATCGCGTACTCCAGGTCACCGTAGCCTTCGCCCTTCCCGATCCTATCCCCATATATGCTTACGGCAACACTACCCTCAACTATAAAGTCGACACGATCGAGTTCCGCCTCGACATCGTCTAGAGTTGAGAGGCGCCTACCATACCTAAAGGCACCCCTAATAGTGCTAGCCTCCCGGTACCTCGAGGAGGGGATCCTAGCCGGGTCTAGTATGAGGAACCCCGACCTAATCCGAGGTGTTGGCATTACGAGGAGCTTTCCCTGCATGAGGGCGAGTAGCCTAACTGGCCTCTGGGGAGAGTCGGGGTTAACCTTCACAATCCTGGCCTCAACCCACTCTGGCAGCCCAACGAGTAGTCTAGCAGCCTCCGCGGCTCCCCGGAAGTTTGGGATCCTACCCTCAATAGGGAATGGTGGAGCAGCCGCCCTGACCTCCCTAAGCCTCGCGTAAACCATGCGCCGAATCTCCTGCTTAGAATATCTGGAAAAGTCTCCCCCAGCATCATCCCATGCCATGAGGGTCCCTCCATGTCAGTGTATAGTCGAGTCTTCTTGCCTAACTTTAAGCTCCTCCGGACACATGTGGTTCACGGAGATGGGGTATGGGAGAGATTAACAAGAACGAGTTCGTAGATTACATTGAGACACCTAAAGGTAAAGTGAAAGTTTACAGGGCCGATAGGATAACAGAACTGGGCCTCGGAAACTACGAGGAGCTACCATACTCTATTAGAATAGTCCTCGAGAACCTCATACGCAACTATGACGGTTTCGTTGTTAGAGACGAGGAGGTAAAGGCGGCCGCGAGATGGTCGGAGTATGCGGGGAAGAAGGATATACCGTTACACCCGGCAAGGGTCATAATGCAGGACTTCACCGGCGTCCCAGCGGTAGTTGACCTCGCCGCCATGAGGGATGCTCTAAAGGAATTCGGCCGGAACCCCGCGGAGTTAAACCCACACATCCCAGTACACTTAATCATAGATCATAGTATACAGGTGGACTACTTCGGAACCCACTACGCCATATTCTGGAACATGAAGAGGGAATACGAGAGAAACCGTGAGAGGTACACACTGCTAAAGTGGGCTCAGAACGCGTTCTCTAACTTTAAAGTAGCACCGCCCGGCAAGGGTATTATACACCAGGTGAACCTCGAGTATCTAGCCCAAGTAGTATGGGTTAGGGAATACGATGGAGAGACGGTAGCCTACCCCGATAGCGTTCTTGGCACCGACAGTCACACTACTATGATTAACGGGCTCGGCGTGCTAGGCTGGGGTGTTGGAGGAATAGAGGCCGAGGCGACTATCCTAGGCCAGCCCTACTACATGCTACTCCCAGAGGTGGTAGGCGTCCGCCTAGAAGGCGAGCTACCCGAGGGCGCCACGGCCACAGACCTAGTCCTCTACATAACAGAGAAGCTCAGGAAGGTTGGTGTTGTAGGTAAGTTTGTAGAGTATTTCGGAGAGGGTGTAAAGAAGCTAGCAGTGCCCGACAGGGCTACGGTAGCCAACATGGCGCCAGAATATGGTGCCACGATGGGCTACTTCCCGCCAGACGAGGCTACGATAAACTATCTCCTGCTAACAGGCAGGGACCCCGAGCATGTGAAGCTAGTCGAAACCTACCTGAAAACCCTAGGGATCTGGTACGACCTTGAAGACCCTGTCCCAAGATACACGAAGGTTATAGAGATAGACCTGAACGACGTCGAGCCCAGCATAGCAGGGCCCAGCCACCCCGAGGACAGGATACCCCTAAGGGAGGCCAAGAAGCGGGTAAAGGAGATAATAGAAGAGTACGTCAAGAGCAAGGGTAGAGACAGGCTAACAATAGAGCTAGAGCTAGACGGCGAAAAAGCCAAGGTGGGAGACGGCAGCGTGGTCCTAGCCGCTATAACAAGCTGTACAAACACAAGCAACCCAAGCCTAATGATAGCCGCGGGTCTAGTAGCGAAGAAGGCTGTCGAGAAAGGCCTGCAGGTGAAACCCTGGGTTAAGACTAGCAACGCTCCAGGAAGCAGGGTCGTCCCAGACTATTGGGAGAAGCTAGGCCTCATGCCATACCTGGAGGCTCTAAGATACCACATTACCGGCTTCGGATGCACTGTCTGTATTGGAAACAGCGGCCCGCTACCCGAGAAGATTGAGAATCTAATTAAGGAACACGACCTCTGGACGGCCTCAGTGCTGAGCGGTAACAGGAACTTCTCCGGCAGAATACACCCGCTAGTCCGGGGCAACTTCCTCGCCAGCCCGCCTCTGGTTATAGCTTACGCCCTGGCGGGTAGGATAGACATCGACTTCTACAATGAGCCGATAGGATATGATCCGAACGGTAATCCCGTCTACCTGAAGGATATCTGGCCGAGCCAGAAGGAGGTCAAGGAGGCTGTAGAGAAGGTATTAGACCCAGAGGCGTTCAAGAGGAAATACTCCAACATATGGGAGGGCGACGAGTACTGGAACAGTCTGCCAGAGCTGGACTCGGTAACATACCCGTGGGACCCGAAGAGCACGTACATTAAGAAGCCACCCTTCTTCGAGAACATGCCGCTCGAGCCTCCAGAGCCCAAGGATATCATTGGAGCACGAGTGCTTGTATGGGCTCCCGACAGGACTACAACTGACCATATCAGCCCGGCTGGCAGAATACTCCCGGAGTCCAAGGCTGGCCAATACCTCCTAAGCCTCGGAGTGAAGCCACACGAACTCAACACGTGTGGGTCCCGGAGGGGCAACCATGAGGTCATGATGCGCTGTACGTTCGACAATCCGAGGTTCCGCAACAAGCTGGTCCCAGACAGAGAGGGTGGCTGGACAATATTCTGGCCGACGGGAGAAGTGATGCACGTCTACGATGCTGCCATGAAGTATAAGGAGATGGGCATACCACTCATAGTGTTGGCGGGTAAACAGTATGGCACTGGAAGCAGCAGGGACTGGGCTGCCAAGGGACCCGCACTCCTCGGCGTCAAGGCTGTCATAGCAGAGAGCTTCGAGAGGATACACAGGAGCAACCTGGTAGGCATGGGCATACTCCCGCTAGAATTCATGCCCGGCGAGAACGCTGAGAAACTAGGACTCGACGGCAGCGAGGAATACGACATCATAGGAATTAGCGAGGGCCTATACCCAGGCAAGATACTGACGGTGAGGGCCAAGAAGGCCGACGGCCGGGTGATAGAGTTCAAGGTGAAGGCCAGGCTCGACACCCCGATAGAGGTTGAATACTACAAGCATGGAGGCATACTCCAGTACGTGTTGAGGAAAATGCTCGGAAAAGCCTAGCCTTCCAGCAGTTTTTTAGCCTTCTCCATTATCTTCTCCTGCCTACCGCCGGACACGCCAGACTTAGACAATGCAATCCCAGACACCCTCCTAGCCCTAAGCCTAGCGTATAGTATAAACGCGGGCGTCTCCGCGGCGAATTCCCTCCCACTCCGGACAACTCGCACTCCGGGCGGCTCGTCGCAGAAGCCGAGCCTCCTGGCAGTCCACACCATTGTCTTAGCCAGCCTCACCGGGACCCCCAGTTCCTCGGCCACAGCAACGGGATCGCATGGCACTCCCTGGCCGAGGGTCCACACGAGCGGCAGCAGCCACGGAGCCCTCTCCAGCCTCTCCAGGCTGCCCGCCAACCCCAATTATCCCCCGCAGCCAGTATACCCTCTGGGCCCGGCTGTGATAGCCGCTGGGTTTAGCGAGCCCGTGGAGGGGTATGAGCGTTTCACGGACCACTAGAGCCGGGCCCGCCAGAACCTTGAAATACCATCGGGCTAGTTTCGAACCACCGGTGAGTGGTTTGAGAGTAGAGGTTGTAGCCGCCCTCATAGTTGTAGCCGTCATAATAGCGGTCGGAGTATACTACGGCTTCAAGAACATGCAGCAGGAAGTAGAGGCCCCGCAGACGGTGTCGAAGCCTGTAGTGCTCAAGGCGGCAACCCTCAAGGCTGGAATATCCCTCCTAGACGTCGTCGAGAAAGACCCCAATATTACAAGCGGCGAGCCTGTGAGTATAGAAGTAGTGAGGCTAGGGGTCCCGCCCCAGGTAGTAGACGCTCTAGTCAAGGGTGACGTAGACATAGCAATACTACCCGTGGAGCTGGGAGGCAAAGCCATAGTTCTCGGGGCCGACGCCTACATAGCCGCCATAGACTATGATATGAACCAGGCTATCCTAACGATGCCTGGCTCGGGCATAGAGAAGCCAGAGGACCTTAGGGGCAGGAAGGTTGCCGCCGTCGTGGGCAGCGGCACCTACGCTATGTTCAAGGGTCTCATGGAGAGCGTCTACGGCCTAACGGTTGGCGAGGGAGAAGGTTACGACGTACAGGTTGTAAACCTGGCACCCCCGCAGGTTATAGACGCCCTAGTTAGGGGTGACGTAGACGCCGCCGTGATCTGGGAGCCACTAGTCTCACAGGCCATAGTACAGCATGGCGCCGTAGTAGTCGCAACACTAGCCGACCTCTGGAGAGAATACATTGGGGACCCCAACGCTCCAGCACCAATGCTAGCCTGGGTTGTCAGCGGTAGGGTAGCCGAGAACCAGACCCTGCTAAACGCCATACTAGAAATCCATAGGAAGGCGGCTGAAAAGTGGGTCGGCGACAGGGACTGGACGGTCTCGATCCTCGAGGAGATCTACAATCTTCCAGGACCGGTGGCGGAGAGCGTGTGGGAGAGGTCTATAGTGCACTCGGAGCCCTGCATAGACGAGCAGACAGCCCAGCTTATAGTGAAGGCGTGGGAGGTCGCCGTAAAAGCCGGGTACATGGACAAAGCCCCCTCCCCTGACAGGATTATAACCTGCCAGGGGTAGGCCTCGCCTCGGCAGGTAGGGCGTCTTGAGGCTAGCCTCTACCGCTGTAGTTTTTACGGCTCTGATACTGGCCTGGTGGGCGCTGGCCAGAGTAGTCCCGATAGTACCCGAGCCTTCAGAATCCATACGGTACATGGCTGCAAACTGGAGGCTCCTAGCCGGCGACATGCTGGTGACATTGGAGAATACTCTCGCGGGATTCCTTATAGCGCTCGCGGCAGCCTTGGCCACCGCTTCACTAATGCTCACGGGAAGGTGGGCTGAAAACATAATAGCGGCAGTCAACGTCGTATCACAGAGCATATCGGCGCTAATATGGGCTATAATATTCCTGCTAGCATTCGGAGTCACCAGCAGGCTCCCGTCAATAGGCGTCGCGGCCGCCACAGCATATCCCATACTCCTCTCAGGTGCGGTCAAGGGCTTCGAAGTGTCAAGGTCCGAGTATGGGGAGCTGACGCAAATACTAGGCATGGGAAGAGGGCAGGAGATTAGGCATATCCTGCTACCCGCGAGCATCCCCTTCATGGTAGCCTCTGGGAGATCGGCCCTAGGGAGCGCGCTTAGGATTAGCGTTGTGGCAGAGGCGCTTGGAGGCAGCGGTGGCCTCGGCTATAGGATTTGGACCTTCTACGAGGTACACGAGTATAGCGGTCTCTTTGCCTGGTCTCTAGCCCTGGTTGTCCTCATGGTACTGCTCGACAAGCTCGTCCTGGAGAAGCTGGAGGTGTGGAGCAGGAGATGGGCAGGATAGTACTGGAGAGTGTGATAGTGGAGGTAGAGCCCACAGGCATCGTAGCTGGCCCCGCAACCTTTACCGTGGAGCCGGGTGAGGCGGTCATGGTAGTGGGGCCCAACGGTGCAGGCAAGACGAGCCTGCTGAAAGCCATAGCAGGCATATACCGTGTCTCCTCTGGACGGCTCGAGGTAAAAGGCAAGCCGGCATACGTGCCTCAAAGCGACATGCTACTACCATGGCTGACTATCGCGGAGAACATCGCGCTACCACTAACCCTAAGAGGCGCTTCGAAAGAGGAGGCGCTGGCGAAGGTTAGGATGCTAGCGGCTAGGCTCGGGCTTGAAGAGCATCTAGACAAGCTACCCAGGGAGGCCAGCGGGGGGACAAGGAGGAAGGCCGCAGTAGCCAGAGGCCTCATACAGGGCGCAGACGTGCTACTCCTTGACGAGCCCTTCACAGGGGTCGACGCGGCCAGCATAGCTGCCCTGAAAGATATGCTAATGGAGTTGAAGGAGTCGGGGATATCGATGGTAATAGTAACACACCAGGTGCACGTGGTAGCATCGTTTGCGGACGCCGCAGTACTGCTCTACCCCCCACCCGATGGGGTAGTCGACGTGGTAGAGTTGAAGGGGCTGGGACCCGGGGAGAGGTTTAGGGTTGCAGAGCACCTTCTAAGGAGGCTCAGCAATAGAGGAGGATAGCATTCGAGCCGTGTCCTGCAGGAGGACTATAGCCTCTCGGAGCGTGGCGAGCCCCTTCTCGGTCACCTCATAGGTTCCGTCGCTCCTCTTGGCTATGAGACCCTCACGCTCCATCCTATACATTACAGTGTAAACTGTGATAGTCGCTGGTTTAAAGGAGAAGCGCTCCTCAATTCTGCGTCTAACGTCGTAGGGGTAGGTTGGCTTCTCGGCTAGGACCGCTATAACATACATCCACAGGTTTTCGACGGTTAGCTTTCTCCTAAGCCTCTCCAGGGCCCTAGTCAAGCTCGGTTACCACGACGCCGGGTTTGTGGGGGCACCCTTTTAACCCGGAGGCTCCCATGTTATATGCTGGCAAATATTGTATGGTGGCGTAACATGGGTCGGATAAGGGTTGCAATAGCGGGGGTTGGAAACTGTGCCTCCCTCCTAGTACAGGCTGTAGAGGCTGTGAAGAGGGGATACGATATTCCGGTAGGCACCGCTTCGGCCATGGAGTCAATGGCCGGCTATAGGGTCGAGGATATCGAGTTCGTCGCGGCATTTGACACGTCTAGGGAGAAGGCTGGAAGAGACCTTGCCGAAGCAATAATGGCGTACCCGAACATTACGCCTAAGATAGCAGATATAGGCAAGCTTGGGGTCGAGGTTAAGCCTGCCCCTCCAATGGATGGAGTAGCGCCACACATGGTTGACAGGTTTAGGCCGGTTGATAAGGGTCTCAGCCTAGACGAGGTAGTAGACGAGCTCAGGTCCTCGAAGGCGGACGTGCTTATCAACCTCCTTCCAGTCGGTAGCGAGGAGGCGACACGCTTCTATGCGCAGGCCGCCTTAAACGCGAAGACCGCCTTCGTCAACGGCATACCAGTCTTCATAGCAAGCGACCCGCACGGAGAGTGGCCCAGGAAATTCGAGAAGGCCGGGGTCCCTGTGTTGGGCGATGATGTGAAAGGCCAGCTTGGGGCAACCATACTCCACAGGACACTCGTAAGGCTAATGCACATGCGAGGGGTTAGGGTAGAGGAGACCTACCAGCTCAACATAGGAGGCAACACGGACTTCGAAAACATGCTAATGGAGGAGAGGCTAGCCTCTAAGAGAGTCAGCAAGACAAGAGCGGTAACGAGCATACTACCGTACGGGAGAAGGCTAGAAGAGGAGGGGAAGGTCAGGATAGGCCCCAGCGACTACGTGCCATTCCTGGGCAACACTAAGATAGCCTACATATACGTGAAGGGCCTCAGCTTCGGAGGCCTACCAGTCACAATCGAGGCCAAGCTCACAGTAGACGACAAGAGCATGTGTGCTGGAGTACTAGCCGACGCTATTAGAGTCGCTAAGATAGCGCTCGACAGGAAAGTCTCGGGCCCCGTACCCTCAGCCTCCGCAGCCCTCTTCAAACACCCGCCCATCCAAGCCTCCAGCGACGAGGAAGCCATGGAGTGGCTCAGGGAGTTCGTGGAGGGCAAGAGGAAATACTAGCCCCCATCCACGCCTAAACCCACCGGGGACCCGGGGATGGCGAAGGCAATCCTAATAGTAGAGGATGGCGTAGACGACTTCGAACTATACTATGCTAAATACCGCTTACTCGAAGAAGGATACGAGGTCCTAATAGCAAGCCACGAAAAATATTCAAACACTCTGGAATACGACCCGAAGACAGGCTCAACTAGGAGAGCTAAGAGGAAGATAAAGAGCAAGTACAACCTGGAATACGAGGCCGACATAACCTATAAGGAAGCATTAAACACGAGCTTCGACATTCTAGTCATCCCCGGAGGAAGAAGCCCGGAGAGGGCCAGACTCTACGCGGACGCCCTAGAACTTGTAAGGAAGGCGGAAAGAGAAGGCAAGACTATCATAGCGATTTGCCACGGCCCACTCCTGCTGGCAAGCGCCGGCATAATAAGGGGGAGGAGAGTAACAGGCCACCCGGGCATAGGAGACGACCTTAGAGCGCATGGAGCAGAGTACACAGGGAGCCCTGCTGAAAGAGACGGAAACATAATAACAGTGAGGCATACGACAACAATACACGAAGGCTTCCGACTAGCCCTACCCAAATAAAATAGCCCCGGCTATCCCCACAATAGGCATGGGATCCGATAATGCTACTATTCGTGTACGGCACACTCAGGAAGGGATGCAACAACCACTGGCTGCTAAAAGAGCTAGGAGCAAGATACATCGGAAGAGCGACAGCTAGAGGTTACACTATAACCGTAGACATCATTCCATTCATGTACCCGGCCCCCCAGAATTGTAGCGTAGAAGGCGAAGTATACGAGGTCCCTAGAGAAGCGATTCCCGAGCTAGACGACTTCGAGTATGGTTACGTGAGACTTCCAATAAGGGTAGAACTAGAGTCCGGCGAGGAGATAGAGGCACATGCATACCTGGCGGACGACACACCTCTAGACGAATGCATCCTCTCAAAATATACTTGCTAGCATTCTCTCAATCCCGGCCAGCTAGGAACCCATCGGTACTCGAACTAAGACTTGCAGCATAGAACATGATGATTCTAAGGATTCTAAGCCCCAAATACGGGCTGAGCCTCCCGCGAATTATGGGATAGACGGACTCGGAGAACGTGTGGCGTCAGATGCGCCCATACGGTGGCGTCGTATATAGGAGGTGCGAGCTTTACGCCGACTACAGCTCCACAAGGTCTACGATGAGCTGATCTACAGTGTCCGTCCCCGTCACTCTCTGAGCGGACAATGAGTTTCCAGGTTCTCTGTGAAGCTATCAGGCGGGTGACGATGGAGTGGTAGACGTTTGGGAAGAAGTTTAAGTGGACCCTGGGGGCGGTGCCCCCGGGTGGCGCCGCGGCCGGGATTTGAACCCGGGTCACGGGCTTGACAGGCCCGCATACTAGGCCAGGCTATACTACCGCGGCGCGCTGGCCGAGAATTTGGGGCTGTTGAGGGGAGGGTAATAAGGGTTGCCGGCGTATAGTGGTGCTCTGCTGCTTGAGGGCCCCGGCCGTGTTAGTGTAGTGTCGGGCGTCCTCCACGTTTTAGGGTATAGGCTGGAGGCTGGCGGCTCGATAGTCGTGCCCGCGGGGCGTAGGGTGCCGGCGCTTGCAGAGGATGCTGTGTTGGAGCATAGTCTCTCCGGGATTGGAGAGTTGAGCGAGGAGGCGTATAGGAGGCTCGATAGTCTAGCGGAGAGGCTTGCAGAGCATGGTAGGGTAATGATTGTTGGTAGGAGTGATTCTGGGAAGTCGACTCTCGCAGCGTGGGTTGCGAACAAGGCTGGGGCCGACATGCTTACGCTGGATGTTGGCCAGAACGAGTTGTTCTGCCCGGGGTTCGCGGCGAGGCTGCGGCCGGAGGGTCCCGTCATACCGGGTAGTAGTAGTGGAAGCGTTGAAGCTTGCTTTGTCGGAGGGTTTTCGCCGCGTGGACTTGTGGACAGGTACCTCTACTGTGCCGCCCGCCTATCCAGGAATGGCAGGCTTGTGGTCGACACTGACGGCTGGGTCTCCCGTTGGGATGGGCTACTATCCAAGGCGGCCGCCGCGGTAGCGGTTGGAGTTGAAGTCATAGTCTCGTTCGGCCTCGACCCTGTGGAGGTAGGGCTTCTCGAAAGGTATACGGGAGCAGAGGTGGTTGTCGTAGAACCGTTCGCCTCCCAGTCGAAGAGTGTCGAGGAGAGGAGGACTCACAGAGACCGCCTCATAGC
>CAYRZG010000014.1:0-20053 GCA_964428695.1 uncultured Desulfurococcales archaeon | reverse complement strand
ATCGAAGGCCCCAACAAGGCTTATCCTGCCCCCTCCAAGGTTTGGCGCCCCCACGATTTCGAGCCTGGAATAGTCTAAGGGGCCGACGGAGGCTACTCCAATCACCTCTGGTTCTCTTCCACACTCTCTTACAAGGCCCTCCAGCAGGCGCCTAACGTCGCCCGGGAGCGTGGAAGGCCTGGTAGGCCGCTCTAACACTACATCTAACTCTGGCCGCCCACTCGTCGCCGCGGCCGCTAGTATCTTAGATCCTCCGATATCGACGGCAAACACGCATTCCAGGCGAGCCCACCGTCCAATGTTATAGTGTTACAGTCCTTATCACTCTGCACGGGGCGGGGACCAGTGTCTAGGAGGCCTGTACACCTGCTGGCCGGCGAGCCTGTGGCCGAGCGTGTTATCGCCGTCGGCGACCCTGGAAGGGCCAGGCTGCTAGCAGGGCTCCTGGAGGAATCGAGGCTTGTCTCCGACAATAGGGGGCTGCTCGTATTCAACGGTAAGTGGCGTGGGGTCCCAGTAACGGTTGCAACCCACGGTATGGGCGCCCCGTCCGCGCTCATAGTGTTCGAGGAGCTGGCAATGCTTGGGGCCAAGGTCATAGTGAGGCTTGGCACGGCGGGGGGGATACCGGGTAGGTCTGGGCCAGGCGACATTGTGGTGGCCAGTTCAGCGTCCATGCTGAGGCACGGGTGCGGCCTGGAAGCGTATCTGCCTAGGATAGTGCCCCCCCTCTCGCCTGACCCTCGCCTCACGCTACTCTTGGCCGAGAAGCTATCCGCCGCCGGCCTGAGGGTAGTGGTTGGGCCAGTGTTCTGCAGCGACAGCTTCTACGCTGAGACGGGCCTTCTCGAGGAGCTTGAGAGGGCTGGCATTGTAGCAGTGGAGATGGAGGCTGCGGCCCTGTTTGCCCTCTCCCATATGAGGGGGTTTAGGGCGGCCGCTGCATTCGTGGTTTCCAACACTCTGGGGGGAGAATTCCTAGACCCTGGGAGGCTCGCTAGCATGGCTTCTCTCGCCGGCAGGCGCGTGTTAGATGCCCTCGTAGAGTATGATTGAGTCCCTGTGAGCTATCCTCCGGTCGCCTACCACGACTGGCCCCATAGGCCCGTGGAGGGCGAGGTAGCCGCCCCAGTAGCCGAGTATCCTATATTCTCCCGGCCGAAGACTGTCCCCCGCCTCCCTAGCGCCTCTAACGATGCGTTCGACAGGCGAGGTTACGCGGAACAGCCTCCCATCCCAAGACGTGCCCAGGAGCCTGGAGGCCTTCTCGGCCGCCCCCGACACTATGGCTGCCGCCTCAGCCGCCCCTCGGAGCCTCCTCCTAGACCTAGCCCTCCTCTCACTCGCCACTCCACTCTTCGATATACTGATCTCAGCCTTCCGAGCCAGGTACGCGCTGTCCACAACATATACGATCGTTGCAACGTTGTGAGGCTGCTCTGCAACCCGGTCTACGACACGGAAGAGCCTAGTCATGCCAACCTTCGCCCCGCCAGCGGCGCCGTCTGTTATGTAGACCGCATACTCGGTTCTACCGATAGAGTCCAGGATCCTACATGCAGACAGGCCCCGGTCGCCTGGCAGGCTCACACACGCCTCGTAGAGCGCCCTCTCGCTCCTCCTATGCTGCCTACAATACCCGTCAGCCGCCGCGGTGCAGTAGATTCTCTTTGAAGGATCGTCCCTCTCCCAAAGGGGGCCGCTGTGCCATCTACAATACTGTGTCCACGGCTTGTCCGCGAAGCCTATCCTGTCAACCCTGGCTATGATCGCGTCGGGCGACTCGGGGTTCTGGACTATTAGGGAATCGTATCCAACCGTGTAGACGTCCAGCCTGTACTCCATGCTCCCAGCAATAGTCGTGACTTTTAACACGCTCTCATCGGGCCCCTCGATACGCTTGTGTACAAGCCTAAGTATCACCCTCTGCACGCCGACGCCACCCCGACCATGGTTTCTAGCACCGGGTCCCTGCCCGAAACTAGCTGTTTGAGGCTCGATTCTGGTATCCACTCGAGCCCTGTATGGGCTATTCTCTCAAAATAGTATTCGTAGGCGACCCTAGCCTTGTAGGATGCTGACAGGAGGTCTAAGTCTATCCTCCTCTCCCTACAGTATCCTCCAACCATTGCCGCCGCCAGCCTTCTCGCCGATCCAGGTGTTCCCGCCATTATTGCTGCATAGTAGATGCTCCTGGCGGCGGCCGCTAGATCGTATTCTGGGGGGCCTGGCACCCTCGAGCCCGGCTCGCCGTCCAAGTCTATGAAGATCATGTTGGCACCCGACACTATAACCTGGTACATGTGGGGGTCTCCGTGGCCGTAAGCCGTATACTTTACCCTGCTGGACAGCTTAGGACATTCCTCTATGCCAGCCTCTCTCGCCAGCCTGCATCTATCGTCTAGCAACTGCAGGGTGGTCCACTCTCCTTCGAAGCATGAGGCTTCTTCTAGCTCCGAGTGAAGGTGGGCGAGCTCAACTCCTAGAGTCCAAGCATGTAGGATTGCCTCCCCGATCTTTGAGAGTGCTAGGTCCTCTAATACAACGTCTGCGAGTGTGCGCCCCTCCACATACTCGTACACAACAGTGTTTTCGGCGAGCATGGTCCACAGGATTCTAGGCACACGCCTGGTGCAGTTAGAGAGCCAGAGCCACCTATGGGGCCGTTCGACCTTTGCATAGACTAGCCTAGCGGACCCCGTGTCTACTAGTATGCGGCTCGCACTGAGAGGGTTCACGTGCAATGCGAGACACTCCCGAAATATAATCCCCCAGGATATCCTGGTCTATAGCGGTGTCCCAAATCTTGGCTCGGGCGAGACCCTGTCCCCTCTGCGGTAAGGTATTTGACAGGCTGAAGATTAATGATGTTGAGATCGTCATTAGAGGCGCATGTCCAGGGGACAGGGAGAAACTTATCTCCTTCTACGAGCGGCTCTCCGCTGAAACGATCTTCACCCGATTCTTCTCGATCATAAGACACTTTGAGCCCTACGTTGACCAGATACTTTCCTCCTCCAAGTCCCTGGTAGTGGTGGCCGAACGGGTAGACACTGGCGAGATAGTGGGTATAGCCGAGCTGATAGCTGAGAACAGTAAGGCTGAGGGTGGCATAGTCGTGTTAGAGGAGCTGCAGGGTAGGGGCATAGGGTCCCGCCTTGCCATGGCCCTAAAGGATGCGGCCCTGGAGCATAACATTCGCTGGGTATACGGCTATATTCTACCAGATAATATTAGGGCTATTAGGCTGGTTAAAAAGCTGGGTGGACGTATTAAGTCTAAGTATCCCTCACTCTACTACGTCGAGATTCCTATCAACGGCTAGAATCTGCTTAATTGTGGCCCGCGTGTACGCGTAGACGTTGTGTGGGTGTATGCTCTCCTCGCTGTCAACCTCGGCTTCTAGCACGGTATCCTCGGGGACCCGGCCTACAAGCCTTCTTGCAAGCCCCACAATAGCGTGTCGGGCCACGTCCTCCGCAAACCTGGGCCTCCTATGAGCCTCATACACTAGCCTAGCCTCCTGGCTCCGCTTCAACAGCGTAAACACGGGGGCAGAGGCGGAGTCCCATAAGGCCCTGGCTATGTCTTCGATCCTTACCATTTTAGCAGGCGTGGTCACCCGCCCTGTTATGCGAACCCTTTGCACATGGCTCGGGGCTGGGAGGCCGTCGTAGCCTGGTTGAAGAGATGCTATAGTAGCCTGTGCTGAGGGACAGACTGTGATGGCCCTTACTGTGACTGATACCGTCCACCTTCTACCCCCATTCCTGTCCTTGACTACTTCAACCTCTACTTCCACCGGCTCGCGGCCCCTGATCCCCGCATACTCTACGTCGACATAATACACGGTGCTAGCCTTTACCATGACTTTGTCGGCGTAGGAGTGCTTGGATAGGAGGGTATCAGCTACAGCCTCAAGGTAGGATTCAATGCTCCTGTACGAGCGTAGAGGAGCGTCAACAGCCTCAACGTGCCTCGAGAGGTGCGCCCCCCTCCTCTCAGACCCTATAGAGACGTACACGTCTATTGAGAGATCGAGGTCTATGGGACCCTCTGGAGAGTCTATCCTAACCCTCCTCCTAACTCCTCGAAACCCTACCAGCTCTAGCGGAACCCCGTATTCTGGCCTCGTGTCCTGGAGCTCAACCATTCCGCTATCACCTCCACGTCTATCTCCGCCACAGCCATCGGGTACTCTACCTGGAGGTTTTCCAGGACTTCAGGCCTCACCTCTCCAAGCACAGCTATAGTGCCGGCTTCTCCCACTAGTCTAGCGGCTCTACCGGGGGTTAGAGGCGGCATCTCTATAGGCTCGGGGTGGAACTCGACTTCCAGTATCCGTAGTATCGAGTATACAGCAGCCTGAATGTCCTCGAATCCAACCTTATTGTCTAGTATACCGAGTCCCATAACGATCCTGTCTCTAGGCGGGTCGCCCGGCACTATTACTGGGCCAATCTCAAACACTTTGACTGGCTTCCTCGCATGCTGATTTCTTGAGAGCACCGAGACTATCGAGGATATGATTGTAGGTCGTAGCACGCTATACTCGAACTGTACCGGGTTCGCAACCTCCACTACATCCTTGTAGCCCAGAGCCTCCATGAGCTTGGGGCTGGCCAACGATAGCTGCATGACCTCGGTGAAGCCCAGGCCTACAGCTAGATCTCTCAGGATTCTGGAGGCGACCGTCTCCCATAGGAGTTTTCCAGGCCTGTCAACGGTGGGAGTGTTAAATCCTATATTCTCATAGCCGAGGGCTATTGCTATATCCTCCGCAAAGTCGACCCAGGAGATTAGGTCCACTCTGTACGGTGGCGGTTCAACTCTCAGCGTCCCCCCTTCCACCACGGCGTTATGACCCATCATGGAGAGTAGCCGTGCCTGCTCCTCGGCTTGCAATGGGACGCCTAGAAGCTTCGAGGCCTCGTTGGCGTCTATCTTCCACGTTGACGTCGTATACTCTGGGGTCTCCCATACTTCTCCGTCGGGCGTGGTAATCCTAACCTTCTCCACGATTGCTCCGGGCCTCTCGGAGAGGCCTCCGACTATTATGTCGAGGACTTTCACTACCGTTCTAGCGTCGACGCCGGTTACGTCTATTAGGAGGTCTCTTGTTCCCACTTCGACTCTCGTATACTCAGAGTTTATGACTGGAGGCATTGCTATTATGGTGTCGCCCGACATTAGGAACGGGTGCTTACCTGCTTCTAGGCTTATGCCACCATACTTCCCGCCCTGCTCCGTCTCTTCGAGGATCTTTGAGGCGCTTAGAGGCTTAGAGCCGCCGAGTGGTGTGAATTCTGCCTCGTCTATCGGGAGCATTGTGTAGCGGAGTCTTCTCGATGGGAGCTTTGAGAGGTCGTGGAAGCCTATGGCGGCCTTCCTCCTCCTCCTGCCTATTGTATCGTGCAGCTTCTCCTGGAATTGTATGAGTTCTTCTAGGTATTCTTCCGAGTCTATGTTGACATTCCTTACCACCGCCACTGCTATGTAGGGCCTGGTTTCGGGCTTCTCGTTTACAACCTCACCCCACTCCGAGCTAATGTCGAGCCTTCTCCACCCGAGCCTCTTCCCCACGAGGCCCAGTATTGCCCGGGCTATTCCTTCTCCAATATACATGTCTGGCCTGTCCGGGTTGATTTCAACTTCTAGCATGCCTTCTGCTATTTCGGTCTCACACTTTAGCCTGAACAGTAGCTCTTGTATCTGCCCCAGGCTTAGGCCTGTTAAACCCTCAAGCCTCTCCGGCCTAAACTTTAGGACTGGCATCGTTACCCTACCTCCTCAACAGTCTGGCCGGGAACGACTGTATCCTAGCAACATCCCTAGTATACAGGTCGCGGATATCAGTGAGGCCCAGCGTTGCAGCCGCCAGCCTCTCCACCCCGAACCCCCATGCGCCTACGGGATAGTCTACTCCGGCGGCCTCTAGAACTTCCGGCCTAAACATGCCTGCCCCGAAGAGTTCCAGCCACCTGCCGTTGGGGAGTCTAACGTAGCCTTCAACGCTAGGCTCTGTGAAGGGGAAGTAGCCGGGCTTCAGCTTCAGCTCTAGCCCTAGCCGTGAAGCCACCTCTCTTAAGAGGCCTAGCAAATCCCTGAAACTATAGCCGGGCCAGCCCATTATGCCGTCTAGCTGGTGGAACTCGGGTAGGTGTGTAGCGTCGACAACATCGCTCCTATACACGCGGCCTATGGTGAAGTAGCGTACCGGGGGCTTGGGTCTAGTTGAGAGTATTCTAGCCGACACGCTTGTCGTCTGGCTCCTTAGTAGGAGCCTCGAAGCTATGGCAGGGTCCCACTTGTATCCCCACCCTCTCTCGTGAATCCTCGCGACACGCTCCACTAGGTCCTGGTATGGTTCGAGGCTCGCTCTCCTCGGCCTCTTAACCCAGAGCGTGTCATGTATTTCCCTTGCCGGATGGTCCTGTGCCTGGAAGAGCACGTCGAAATTGAATAGCTCCAGTTCGACTATGGGTCCCCTAACCTCTACGAATCCCAGCTCCCTCATGATATCCCTAAGCATCTCTATAAACTCCTGCAGGTAGTGTTTCCTCGCTGGGTACACGACTGGAGGCTCGGCCTTAACATTGTAGGGTCTTAGGCGCATCCTCTTCCACTCGCCGGACGCGATGAGGTCGTGGGTGAGGCTTCCAATCTCGACTACGGCCTTCGACAGGACTTCGCGAGGAGGAATCTTAAAGGATACTCTCACGACCCTCCTCTTGCCACGGGCTACGAGGCCTCGAGAGTATAGTTCCTCGGCCTCGGGACCCTCCGGCCTCCTACCCTCAGCCGCCTCCTCGAGGGCTCTGCGGAGGCTTCCAAGCTTCTCCAGCGCCTCCTCAGCTGGAATGCTTAGTTTAACGATCCCCTTCTCTATCCTGATTATCCCCTTCCTCTTCGCCTGTCCTATAGCTATTCCACCTTCGCCGCCGAGAAGCTTGCCTACCTCTCCCGCTGGCATCTCACCGCCGCGCGCGTCTAGTAGCCTTACAAGCCTCTCCTCTGGCAGACCTTCTTCGAGGGCCTTCCTCCCCTTTTCAGTGATCACCGGGACCTCATACTCCTCCTCGATAATCTCAACTAAGCCCTTATCCCGAAGGAGCATTAAGATGCTTGCCAGCAGGCTCTTGTCCATGCCAGTAGCCTTTGCGATCTCGTCGAGGGTCCCTCCGACTACTCCCGCCTCTGCGAGTCTACGTAGGACCTCATACTCTCCGGGGCTCAGGGTTATCTGCACCAATACGGTCTCCCGCCCGAAGCGGTGGGCTAACCTATTTTAATTTAGAGTGTGAGCTGTGCCCCGGGCAGGGTGTCTTTCATGGCCGATCCTGGAGTTAGAGGCCTCTCGGTCGTTCTGATACTAATCGGTGTGATACTAGTTCTCTTCTCGGCTGTGACGGCGTATAGGGCGTATAAGGTTGGAGCGGGTACCGTGGCCGCCACCAGCTTTGAAGAGGCTTTAACCGAGAGCGCCGGCATCCTGCTCGACGTGCTGGTTAGGATCGCCTTTCTTGGAATCATACTTGCCGCCGGCTCAATCCTAATCTCCAAGGGTATTGACCTGCTGAAGGCTGATAAGGGTGTTGAGGAGTAATGAGGGCCCCTAGGCTGGCTATCGCTTTTGCTAGCCTAGCGTTATTCGCCGCGTCACTGGCACCTCTGGCTGCCTTCGCCTACTCTGCCGGCTTCACTGTGTACGCGAGCCAGGAGGGGGACACCGTGAATGTTACCGTAAAGTATTCTGGCATAGTCTCTCTGAGGGGGGTCGAGGTAACAGTATATAGTGGGGGCGAGCCTGTAGCCGGCGCCTCTGACGACATTCTCTACCCTGGTGAGAGCATCAGCGTGCTCATACCGTTGGATAGACTATCTGGCGACGTAACTATTGTAGCACGCGCGTCTGTCTCGGGACTCTATACTTTCGAGTATGAGGTGGAATATCATGGGGCTGGCGGCTAGGATAGCTAAAGCGGTACTCTTAGGCGTACTCGAGGGTGCACTGTTAATCTTGGGCTACGCGTACCTCCTACCATGGGCTACGTCGAAGGTCCTGGGACCCTATGCCGAGGGGCTCCATCCCATACAGCTGACGCAGACGTACCTGGCGACTATCGGTATCATACTGGGCCTATCCACCGCCGCCAGGGCGCTCGAAGGCACGGTCTTCTCGCCTATATTGAGGTCGTCCTCCGCACTGTTCGCATACCTGGTATACGTGTACTACATTGGTATCAATAGGATGGTTGAGGTCACACTACGTGGCTCCACATATGTTGAGAAGATAAGGTTCGACCTACTACCAATAGCGGCGTCAGCGGCTATATTCCTCCTGGCGCCGAGCGTGGTCCTACCCTTCATATCATACTTTGAGAGGCTGGCTGAAGAGTAGCTATGGGTGCGTGTAGAACGCTGTATACTCTTCTCCAACGCTATCTATTCTCACGAATCCGAACCTCACAAGCTGCAGTCTCGCGTCGACACCATACTCTCGTAGAGCGGGCTCGGCGGCTCCACGGTATACTTTGAATTCGAGGCCGTCGGGTTCCAGGACTGTTAGTGGCACTTGCCCGGCGGCGGGGACCCAGTGTATTACTGGCAGCCTCCTCTTCCTGGCCTCCTCTAGGCTTGTCCCTGTTAACACTAGCCTACCATCCTCGACCCTAAAGTTGGCGAGGCCCATAAGCCTAACCTCTCCCTTGCCGGCGTCATCCCTGTTTACTAGCAGCCTGTCTCCGGGACACACCTTTATGGTCCTGGCCCTCCCGGGCTTGTCTGGATGGTAGGGTATCCTGGCCTCAATACACTCTTCCAGCCCTGCCACGCTGAGTTCGACGGGGTCCCACACGAACATTATCCTGTCCGCCACGGGGTCGAGGAGCTTCCTGTTCACGGCCGCCAGGTTGGCCCAGCTGACAGTGGCGTCGCCAGACTTTATACCCACGGTAACTATTAGTTCTCTTATCGCCTCGGGCAGTATGCCTCTTCTGCGTAGTCCTGCTATCGTGCCGAACCTGGGATCGTCGTAGCCTAGGAACTTGCCCGGATTCTCCTCCAGTAGCCTCCTAATGTAGCTTTTACTCATAATGAACCCTTCTAGCTTGAGCCTCCCAAAGTGCACGAATATTGGCGGGTCCCAGCCCATGCACTTGTAGACGTACAGCTGCTTCTCCGTGTTGACCTGGTGCTCCTTCCCCCTAAGTACGTGTGTTATGCCCATGAGGTGGTCGTCCACACTGACGGCGAAGTTGTATGTTGGCCAAGCATAGTACTTCGACCCCACCCTTGGATGAGGGTATTTGACGGGGTCGATTATCCTGAACGCTACCCAATCCCTCACTGAGGGGTTGGGATGCTTGGGGTCTGTCTTCACCCTAAGTACCGCCTCACCTTCCCCATATTCGCCGTTGACCATCTTATCCCACTGTTCAAGCTGCCATTCCACCGGCTTGTCTCGAGTCTCACAGTATAGCCCTTTACGCAGTAGCTCCCTAGACTTCTCGCCACACGTGTCTATGTATGCGCATCCCCTCTCAATCATTTTCCTGGCTATCTCATAGTATATGCTCATTCGCTCGCTCTGCACATGCTCCTCGTGCCACTCTACTCCAAGCCACCTGAGGTCCTCCTTTATCAGCTCGTAGGCTTCGGGTAGCGGCCTCTTAGTCCTCGGGTCGGTGTCCTCGAACCTAAGTATCATCTTACCCTTGTACATTTTGGCATACTCGTCGCTGAGTATTGCCGGCCTCGCGTTGCCTAGGTGTATGACAAAGTCGGGGTTGGGGGCGAAGCGTGTTACAACCCTCCCTTCTACGGCCCCGGGGAGGGGTGGGAGCCTAGGCTTCTCCTCTCTCTTCTCCTCTTTCTCCTCTAGCAGCTCGGGGTACTCCTCTTTTAGGATCTTCTTCTGCTCTTCCAGGGTTAGGCTGTTAACCCACTCGACTATCCTGGCTGCTATTCTGGCTATGTCCCTAGCCTGCGGCTTAAGCTCCGGGTGGTCGCCTAGTATCATCGACATTACACTGCCGATCTTGGCCTTGCCGCCGTGTTTTACTGCGTTTTTGAGAGCGTAGCCCTTTACTAGCCTCTCTAGCTGGCCCTCCTCCAATCCCTGCACCGGTTGGGGTCTCGATTGTAGGGGTTTATCTTAGTGTACCGCCTTCTACTCGGGCTCTAGGACTATCACCTTCTCGGGCTCTACGGTTATCACCCTGTATACTGGGGGGTGGCTTTCCCTATCCCAGGCTATGTAGAAGACTATGGCTTCCTCGTCGAACCGTCTAGACCTCGTCTCCCCCTTGCCAGTCAGCACGTATGCTGCTATATCGCCGGGCTTAACGCGGTCTCCCTCGCGTGCTTGGAATACTGTCTGTACTCCTCCTATCTCGTATATTAGCACGCGAGTTTCCGGGGGGAGTGCTAGAACCTTGTATCCCCTCCAGGGTATTCTTACCGCTATCCATCGGGTAGTCTTGGCCTCTACTAGGTCGAATGCGTACTGGCCTGCCTCCTCGTATATCGTCTGGCCTAGCACGATTCCTTCCCTTGGAGGTTCGCTAACCAGCCTGTATCGTCTCCTTTCCGGGTAGAGCACGAGATACCTTGAGGACTCGACTCCCTCAACATAGGCTTCCGGAAACTGGTAGTCCTCGGGCCTATAGGGTTGGTCCACTATTTCTCCCTCCTCACCGTGAACAGGGCTAGCTCTCTAAGGGCTCTTAGAGCGTCCTCGTCCTCCACGAGGTCTTCGGCTTCCAGCTGGTCTAGTATGTCTAGTGCGCTTTTAACATATGATTCTGCGAGCTCCTGCGCATAGGCTAGGGCGCCTGACTCCCTTATTATGCTGGCCGCCTTTTCTAGGTCTTCCTCTTTCACGCTCTCCCCGCTAGCTATGCGCTCGAGCAACCGTCTCTCATCGCCGCTCGTATGGTCTAGCGCGTAGAGTAGGAGTATGGTTTTCTTCCCTCTACGGAGGTCGCTGTAGACTGGCTTCCCAGTCACTTTGGGGTCTCCGAAGACGCCGAGTATGTCATCCCTAATCTGGAAGGCGACGCCGACGAACCTACCGTAGAGGCCCATTTGTTCGACTACCTCTCTATCTGCGTATGCCGCTATGGCGCCAAGCTTGGCGCTGGCCTCTATCAGCGCCCCAGTCTTAAGGTAGATCATCTCCAGGTAGTCGTGGTATGATACCAGTTCCTTCTCGAACCTCATATCATATCCTTGCCCTCTCGAAACTTTGATAGCAGCCTCTACTAGGGCGTCTAGGGCTGCGACTATCCTAGGACTTCTCAGCCCTCTCCTCTTGGCTTCTAGTATGGCCTTGTATGAGAGGCTTTGGAGGAGGTCGCCTGCTAGTATTGCTGTTGGGACCCCATACTTTACATGCACTGTGGGCACTCCTCTCCTGGTCTCGTCTTCGTCCATTATATCGTCGTGGATTAGGGTGAAAGTGTGGAAAACTTCTACGGCGGCAGCAAGTGGTAGGGCCCTGGACTCTGAGGCTCCCCCGCCGAGCATTCTAGCGGTCAGCAAGACTACTGCGGGGCGGAACCTTTTGCCGCCCGCCCTTATAAGGTGGGTGGCGGCCTGGTAGACATACTCTGGGTCCCCGGAGACTAGATCGTTGAGAATGTAGGAGTCGACCCTGGGGATATACTTGCCTATGAACTCGAAGAGTGTCTGGAACTCGTCCAACGCGCACCCCTCAGCGGCTCGAGTCTAGTGCGTAGCAGGTACTCTGATAACTCTATTCCCCTCGACCTGGCCTCCTCAGCTAGACGACCCCAGACGGTCAGCGGGGCCCTCCAAAGGTCTCGGGGGCTCTTAGATCCCGTCATGAATAGCGCTGATTTGAGCTGATATTTTATTGTAGATATCATCCTGTCTAGCGCCTCCGGCCCGCCCCGGAGAAGGGATCGTAGCGCCGGCAATGCTATCCCCGCGAGATCGGCGCCTAGAGCTATAGCCTTAGCCGCGTCCAGACCGTCCCGTATCCCCCCGCTTCCCACAATATAGGATCTTGGAGCCGCATTCCTGGCCTCAATTATTGCGAGGGCAGTAGGGTTTCCCCAGTAGTCGGCTATCCTGCCAGCAGGAGTGTACTTGGCGCCCCTCTTCTGAGCCCTTAGGATTTCCACCTTTATCCAGTTCGTGCCTCCTAGGCCGGAGACATCGAAGCACCTTACCCCCATTAGGTAGAGTGTTCTAACCGCTTCGCCCGACAATCCTGTACCGGTCTCTTTGACTATCACTGGCACGTCTAGCTCTCGGGCGATCTCGGCTATCCTTGAAATCACTCCCCGATAGTAGGGGTCCCCTTCAACCTGATATGCCTCCTGGCCCGGGTTTAGGTGGATGGCTAGCGCGTCCGCGTCTATCATTTCCACTGCCCTTCTAGCCTCTTCGACACCGTAGCCCATGGATAGCTGGGGCGCGCCAATGTTTGCTATCACCATTGTTGTAGGCGCCTCTCTCCTCACCACACGGAACGTATCTTCTACTGACGGGTCTTCTAGCGCAGCCCTCTGGCTGCCAACGCCGATGGCTATTCCATGCCTCTCGGCTACCCTGGCTAGATGTTTGTTTATCTCGAGAGTGTCGGGATGGCCTCCTGTCATACCGGTTATCATTAGGGGAGCCTTCAGCGTCTTCCCGCAGAATTCTGTCTCGAGGCTAACATCGTCAATGTTTATCTCAGGCAGGGGGTTGTGGACGAGCCTAACGTATTCTAGTAGCGTAGACTCTTTAGCCTCAACATTGTCCTCGAGAGCAACCTTTATATGGTCAAGCTTCCTACTAGACGTGTTCCACTCCACTCTCATCAGTCCTCCCAGGGTTTCACGAGGGTCCCTACATCCCCTCCCTCTAAGGCTGCTAACAGGTCTTCCGGGGACACTATCCTCACGACAGCATCTGGGTTTACTCTCGTGTATTCGAGGGCCGCCTTCAGCTTACCCCTTATACCACCGGTAACATCGTGGGCTTTCCCCTCCATTTCCAGTAGTTTCTCCCGACCCGTGTAAGTCGACAGTAGCCTGCCGTCAGCAGAGTAGACGCCCGGCACACTCGTCACGAATATGAGGCACTTCGCCTTCAACAGTGTCGCGGCCTCAACTGCTAGCTGGTCTCCGCTAATCACCTTACCTCCGGAGTCCGTTAATACAACATCTCCGTAAGTCATAGGTACGGCTCCCACTAGTATATCATCTATGAATCTTGAAAGGTCACACTTAACACCCTTGCAAAGGCTGTGGGCTGGGTGTACTACAACAGGCACTCCAAGCTCCAGGAGCACGCTGGCAAGCTTCGTGGATAACTCCATCATTGCCAACTGTACCTTGGCGGCTTCAAGAGGGCCTAGAACCCCCTTCTCAGACAACATTTTATCAACCAGATAGTGCCCGTAACTGCCACCCCCATGTACGAGCGCCATTGAAACAGTTGATGAACGCTGCTTGTAGAAGGATGCTATTGCCTCCGCTACCCTCCCCATAGACTGCTCGTTGACCGTCAGGGGCTTCTCGCTACTCGTTATTACACTCCCACCAATCTTGACTACTACCGGGTTACACTGGGACCCTAGCACGAAGCTCACCCTTCAACAGTAGATGTCGAACACTCCCGGCAGCCCTGGGGAGAGCCCACACCCCTCCCCGGGCGGGGCTATGTCCCACGCGTAGGAGATTATAGATGTGAGTAGGCCCCGGATAGCCCGTATTTTATCTAGGCTCCTCTCGTCTCTCAACCTTACAGCGGCCTCAAGGACCGAGACTCCAACCAGGTGGACTAGGGCATTGTAAGGGTCGGGGCCGACGTCTTCCCGCTTTATCCTCTGCTCACTCACCTCAACGTTGCCGGCGTATCTTAGATTGTGGGTTAAGGGTTCCGTTAGGGTTGCGAACTCCTCGTCATTTCTATAGACTACGACCTTGCCCGTGGTGGTAGAGTATCTCATCGAGTCTAGAACATACCCCCATCCGCTGGGGGCTTCGAAGGGGTCAGCGTATCTTGCCGCCTCGACAATCTCCCAGTTGTCGAGAGTCTCTCCGAAATACTTCGCTATCCGGTATGTTAGGAGGGTTGTAATGAAAGCGTATATGCTTGAGGGCGACTGGCCCTGAGGGATTCTGTAGGAGATTTTAGCACATATTTTCTCGCCAGCCTGCAAGGAGAACCTTTCCACAAACCCGTTTAAGAGACTACTTATGGACCCGGAGCCGGGACCCTCCAGCGAGGCCTTTGGCTTATCACATTCGAACACCTCTACCTCCGCCTCGCCCACCGGCCCAGGTATGGTGAGGAAAGGGTTCTCTGACTCCTCAAGCGGGACTCCAAGCAAGAGTATCGGCAGCCTCGCCCGCAGCATTAATCCGACACCGCCGCGAGGCTAGTGTGCCGGGAACTTTATCGATGCATATCCTACTACGAAGTCCCGTTCTCCTGTAACGTCTCCGGAGGTGGCATGCTTTAGCAGGACAGGCCTTGGCGCCCCCAGGGTTTTCGCCAGGCTTATCAGGGTTGCCGCGGCCACAGGGCCGCACATTGTTATATTGTACTCTTCCAATACCCTGTAGAGGCCTTCATCGTCTAGCTCCAGTATCTTCGAGATCGCCATCTCGTCCTTCCTAACAGTCACTTCGTGCGGCTCGTAATGGTTGAAGTCGGTGCTGGCTAGGACCACTATGTCCCTCCCCTCTTCGGCTATCAGCTTCGCCAGGGCTGCCGCTAGGTCTCTTGCAACGTCAATAGACTGGTGGTATATGGCTATCGGGACTATTGGAACCTCCCCGTATATGTATTGGAGGAATGGAACTTGGACCTCCAGGCTATGCTCATACATGTGGGCCTCATTATCGAATGCGAAGAACTTAGTGTTAGCCACAATATACTCTCCTATCTCGACGTCTACCGGTACTACTCCAAGCGGCGTCTCCCACCCGTCACCCCTATACACGGCCGCAATGTGGCCTATACCGTTATGGTTAGGCCCTACTATCACGACTGCCTCGGGCTTCTTCTGAGCCGCTAGGTCATAGTATGCGTGTGCCGCTACTGGCCCGCTGTACATGTAGCCAGCATGAGGCACCACGTAGCCTATTGCGTCCCTCTCCCTAACCTCGCGCTCAACGGGAAGCCTTCCCGGGCCGAGTGGGTGTAGGAAAGACTCCTCTATTGCCTTTACTAGCTCGTCGCGGCTTGCAGGGTAGAATGTTCCTGCGTGAGCGGGCCTCCTAACTAGCGCGGCGGGCATAGTCTCCCCCAGAACAGGTTAGAGTGTGGGGCTCGAATAATATTGTGGGTTGGGAGACTACCTCCTTATCCTGCTCGCCATAAACTCCTCGTAGGATACGTCAAGATCCTCGTCGGGACCTAGGACCCCCCTGTTGCGGAGGATCTCGCGGGTGAGGATCCAGTATAGCAGGGCAAGACTCCTCCTACCCTTGTTGTTCGCCGGTATTATGAGGTCTAAGTCCTCGATCTTATTGTCGGTGTCTGCGAATGCTACTACTGGCACGCCGATCTTTGAAGCCTCTATGATCGCCTGCTTGTCTGTCCTGGGGTCTGTTACTAGGACGACGTCTGGCTCCATGTAGTATTCGAGGTAGGGGTTCGTGAATATCCCGGGTATGACTCGGCCCGTTATAGCTCTGCATCCAACCCTCTCACACATCATCCTAGCAGGCTTCTGGCCGTAGAGCCTCACGGAGACTACCGCTATCTTCTCGGGCTCGAACCTAGAGAGGAACTTGGCCGCAACCCTAAGCCTCTCATCGATCTTTGCAACGTCCAGCAGATAGTAGCCGTCGGGGAGTATCTTGTAGGTGAACTGCCTCATGTACTTGGTGCAGATCTGGGTGCCGAACATGACGCCAGCCTTCCTGTAGAGTTCAACAGGGACGAGCAGCTCCTGCGTCCCCGGCTGCCCTCCCGCCTGTGCTGCCGACACTCCACCTCACCCCTCTATACCATACATGCGGAGCCTTAGAGCCCTCATAGCTGGGATCTCGAAGCGGGAAACCTGCTCTATATATGCTACTGCGGTGAAGAGCATCCTCCTGCAACAGTACCTTTTCACTCCCAGATCATCTAAAACCTTGGCCGGGTCCTCGCCCGCCTGCACCCTACGCTGGAACTCGGGCCACAGGTGGCCTAGCGGTGCTCCACACGTGAAACACCTAACGGGGGGTAGCATGGCTGCTCACCTGTAGCTCTTCTGCCACCTCCTCCTAGCACTGTATCTCATGTACTTCTCGGGCTCGGTCCTCCTCGGGTCGCCGGCTAGCATGGTCCTGTCGTACTCCTCGAATATCTCTCTAAGCGCCTGGCTCAGCTTGTTCGACCTAATACACTCCTCGTCCGCGCCCTCACACTTGAAGAATTCCACGAGTCCACGCGCAATCGCCATTCTCACAGCGTCGGCTTGACCCATGTAGCCTCCTCCTTTAACGTTGACCTCTATGTCTACTAGACTCCTAATCTTCTTGCCCGCCAGCAGTAGGGGCTCCATCATCTTCGCCCTAGCAAGCTCTACAGGCCAGATCTCTATCGGGATACCGTTTATCCAAACCCTGCCCTTGCCCGGCCTAATCACGGCCCGGGCTATGGCCGACTTTCTCTTACCCGTAGCAACCACTATCTTACCCAACACCATTACTCCTCACCACCCTTCCAGCCCAGTTCTCTGGCTATCCGGGCTAGCTGTACATAGCTCCTTGACAGCCTGCTTGCATCTGCCTCCGGGAATCTCACCGTCTCCACTCCCTGGAACTCCTCGGGGACCCCGATGTAGGCTTTCAGCCTCCTATAGGCGTTCCTCCCCCTGGCATTGTGCTTGGGGAGCATCCCCCACACTGCAGACTTGAACAGGCGTATTGGGCTACGAGGCCTCTTAGGCCTCAGCCGGTGGGCGTGGTGGCTCTTTACTCCGAGAACAGTCCTCTTATAGGCTTTGACAACCTCCTTTGGGACGCCGCTGACGACGACCTTTTCAACATTTAGGACGACAACACTGTATCCTTCTAGTAGCTTCTTTGCTACTATGCTGGCCAGCCTGCCCAGTATCTGGTTCGTTCCATCAACTACTATTACCTTGTCCCCACCCTCGCTCATCTCACACCACCCTGCTCATATTATTATCCTGACATTCGACCCCCTCGGGTTCTCTCTGACCGCCTGTTCTAGTGTTATCGCCCGGGAGCCGGAAGCCTTAATCTTCTCAAGCGCGGACTTCGAGAACGAGTAGGCGGCTATAGTAACCTTCTTCTCTAGGGTGCCTGCTCCTAGAACCTTTCCTGGGACAACTACCATCTCGCCCTCTCTCGCATACCTGTTTATCTTAGACAGGTTCACCTCGGGCCTTCTCCTGGTGGGCTTCGATAGTAGCTCGGCTACCCTAGCCCATGCCCCGGAATTATACCTTTTAGACGCCTTCTCCAGCTCGTCGATTAGCTTGCGCAACACTATGTTAGTCGGCCCAGTCCTCTTCACCGCCACTCACCCTTAGCCTCCCTGGATCCTGGCCTTTAGCCTGCTAGCCCTCGCCTCTAGCGCCTTGAGGGCTTCTAAAACTATTCGCTCCGGGGCGAGGGACCCGTTGGATTCGATTGTCAACACTATCCTATTCTCGTCGTATATTAGGCGGAGTGCTTCCCCGCATACTGTTTCCGCACAGTACCTCAGCCCGCTAGTGTTAATATTACCGATAAGCTCCACCTTACCGGCCCCGCCGGATTCCATGGCACGCTTAACCTCAGGGTAGGCCTGGACACACTCTAGACACTCACTGCTGGCCTTGGAAGCATCATACTCGACTATTGGAACATACTGGCTCACCGCAACCGTTGCTGGACTCCACTTTCCATGCTCCCGGCCACGGCCAAGCCTCGCATACGCTACAATATGCACCCTCTGCCCGGGAGCAAGGTAGGTTATCGGCGTATCCGGGTATACCGCCTCAGTCCTATTCCCGGCGATGCTTAGCTCAGCCGCTGTGACATACCTTCCCCTGTCGGCGTCGGCTGGAACCTCGGCCTCCAAGATCATCTCAACATAACAGGATTCATCCTTTTCGTCAGCATCCCTGCATTCCTCGGGGCTCCTAAGCTCAGCCAGTAGATGGTCGGATTTGAACACTACGAGGCCTAGCCTATGCGCTATAATCTCGTCGAACACGCTGCTAGAGTTATCGTAGACGTAGATGAAGTCAACGGCCAGGCTTGGAACATCGGACAGGGCGAGCCTTCTTATAGCATTGACGAATTCGGGCTCGTAGCCTTCGAATAACACTTCAATCCTAGCGGGGGTTCTCGACAATACCTTAATGGTACCCGGCAAATATTACACCTCCAAGCCAGGTGGTGGAGGAGAGGCTAGACTCTCCTACCCCTCCTGCCACCAGGCCTCCTAGTAGTGTCGTGCGGTATTGGCGTGACATCCTCGATTCTTCCTATGACGAATCCGGCCCTGGCAAGGGCTCTTATCGCGGCCTGGGCTCCGGGACCCGGGGTCTTCGGGCCATGGCCTCCGGGAGCCCTAACCTTAATGTGTATAGCCATGATCCCCCTTGCCATCGCCTGCTGGGCAGCCCTGCTAGCCGCTATCATAGCGGCGTAAGGCGACGGTTTCTCCCTGTCAGCCCTCACTACCATGCCTCCCGACACGCGTGCGACAGTCTCAGCGCCTGTTAGATCGGTTATGTGCACTATCGTGTTGTTGAAGCTACTGTAGATGTGTGCTACACCCCACTTTAGGTCTCTCATCATCATTGCCACTTCCCTTCACCCCCTAGGCCTGCTGTTGTGCCGCCCTCTCCTTAAATGGGCTCCCCGGCGCGTAGTCTATTAGGTCCTCCTCGTCCCTGCGCACCAGGTAGCCTGGGCTGGTTACCCTCCTGCCACCTATTGCTATGTGGCCGTGGACTATCAGCTGCCTCGCCTGATAGATTGTCTTAGCCAAGCCCTTCTTGTAGACTATAGTCTGGAGTCTCCTCTCGAGTATGTTAGCGGCAGTCAGGCCTAGGATATCGTCTAGGGTCGCATCCTTCTCGACTAGTCCCATCTCGTAGAGCCTGTCTAGGAGAGCCCTCATAGCCTTGGCTCGCTCCTCTTCTGGGAGTGCTAGGAGAGCCCTAGCCCTATGCCTCAGCTTCCTGGCAAGGGTCTCGGCCTTCCACAGCTCCTTCTTATTCTTCAACCCATAGCGGCCGACTAGCTCTATCTCCCTGAGAAGCCTCTCCTTAATCCAGGGGTGCTTGGGGCCCTCCCACTTCTTCCTAGGCTTCCTCGGGTCACCCACGCTAGCATCACCTCTTCTTCTTCACTCCGACCGTCATACCAAGCCTGCCCGTAGTCCTAGTCCTCTGGCCACGTACCTTTAGGCCGAGCTTATGCCTTACGCCCCTCCACGATCCTATCTTAATCTCCCTCTCAATGTCCCTCCTAGCATGGAATATTAGCTCAGCACCGATGAGGTGCTTGTCCTCCCCGGTCTCGTAGTCCTTCCTCCTATTGTAGAGCCAGGATGGCAGCCCAAGCTTACGTAAATCCCTCACAGCCTCCTCGATCCGCTTAACTTCGGCCTCTGTTAGAAAGCCAACCCTCATGTTGGGGTCCAGTCCTAGAACCCTAATTATTGCGAGAGCCGTAGTGTACCCTATCCCCTTAATCTCCGCTAGACCGTAAGGCAACTTGAGCTTCCCATCTATGTCGGTACCGGCTATCCTCACTATGTACCTAAACTGCCTACCCTGCACCGACAATCCTCTAACCACCCATCCCACTACCTGCTAGCTGGACGCCTCGGAGAAAGCCTTGCTTGAGGGGATAAAAAGCAGACTGAGAGGCCACTGGCCAGGAGGCTAGACGCCGGCCTTCGCGCGGAGCTCCTTTACAGCCTCTATGATCTCCTTGACTAGTCCCTCGGCCTCGCCGGGGTCTATTATTGCAGCGCTTGCAGCCTGCACTTCTATGCCCGCAGCTTCTCCCAGCTTCTTCTTGCTGGGGACGTAGACGTAGGGTATCTTCTTCTCGTCGCATAGTAGCGG
>CAYRZG010000013.1:0-23127 GCA_964428695.1 uncultured Desulfurococcales archaeon | reverse complement strand
TACAAGTACGCCTACCAGATAGCCACGCCTACAAGCAAGTTCGCCAGCTCCGCCCTCGACATGCTAGGAAAGCTAGACCCGAACATTACAAGCGTGGCGCTAGTGTTCGAGGACACGCCCTACACTAGGGCCATAGCCCAGTCCATCAAGTCCTGGGCGAGCCTAAACGGTGTCCAGGTAGTCTTCGAATACTACTATCAGCCGGGCACCACCGACTTCAACAGGGTTGCTAAGGCCCTTGTACAGGTAGCGCCGGACATAGTCTTCGGCGGAGGTGGAGTCACTGAGACGGCTGCACTCGCCAAGGCTATACGGGAGGCGGGGGTCCCGGCCAAGGCCGTGATCCTACTAAACGGTAACAGCAACACGATGCTAGAGGAGCTTGGAGACAAAGTGCAGGGTATCATGGCCATTCTAGACTGGATGCCCACCGCCAGCTACAGCCCGTTCATAGCCAACGAGCTAGGCCTAGAATGGTACGGTCCCACGGTCACCGACTTCGACACGCTCTACCAGAGCATGTTCGGCAAGCTCCCCGGAGACGCTGCTGCCAGGGCGTTCGCCGCCCTCCTAACACTCCAGTACGCGATAGAGAAGGCGGGAGAGGCCAACACCGTGAAGGTGGCCCAGGCGCTAGACCAAGCTAAGATAATGACCTTCTACGGGCCAATACAGTTCGACACCAACCCGGAGACCCATGGCAGACAGATCCTACACGAGGCCCTAGTAGGCCAGTGGCAGTACGACCAGGCAACCGGCAGGTTCGAGGTGAAGATAGTAGCGCCGCCCGTGTTCGCGAACGCCCAGCCGATATACCCGCTCCCATAGCAACCCTCGTGGGGGCGGCGTGAGGAGCAGCCCCATGGCCGACCATCACGGGTGGGGACGGAGTTTTCGGCCGACCGCCCTCCCATAATTTATCCTAGGAGCAACCCGTCAGATCCTGGGATGGTAGGGGTTGGTGCTCGAGCACTGGGCTCCATCCTCGGGCAGGCGGGAGCTTGAACGGATGCTCAAAGCAATTAGAGTGTCCAGCGTTGACGAGCTGTACAGGGATGTCCCGGGAGAGGCGCTTAGGGTTGAGTGGGACAGGCTCCCCCTTGGGGAGGGTAGGATTCTAAGCGAGGCCGAGCTCGCCGAGAGGCTGGAGGGCCTCCTGTCTAGGGTTAGGGTCCACCGGGACCCTCCCCCCTTCCTCGGCGGCGGGAGCTGGGCCCACTATGTGCCGGAGGTGGTAAAGTATATCGTTGAGAGGGGGGAGTTCCTCACGAGCTACACGCCATACCAGGCTGAGGCTAGCCAGGGCCTACTGCAGGCGCTCTTCGAATACCAGAGTATGATAGCCGACGTCTACGAGATGGATGTTGTCAACTCGAGCCTCTACGATGGGGCGAGCGCCGCTGGGGAGGCGGCTCTAATGGCCCTGCGCGTCAACCGGAGGAGCCGCCGCATACTAGCGGTTGAGACTGGGAACCCTCAGAGGCTGGAGGCTATAGAATCATACCTTGCGGGGAAGGGCGTGTTGGAGAGGGTCCCCGCCAAGAGAGAGACGGGGGGCGTAGACCTGGAGGTACTCGAGGATAGGCTGAGGGGCGGCGGTGTCGTCGCCGTATACCTAGAGTACCCCAATTATCTCGGAGTGGTAGACGAGAACCTGGAGACGGCGATAGAGGCGGCCCACAAGCATGGAGCCCTAGCCATAGTGGCGGCGGACCCCCTGGCCTCGGCCCTCTACAAGCCGCCGGGCAGGATGGGGGCAGACATAGTGGTGGGAGACGGCCAGCCCCTAGGCCTTGGCATGAACTATGGCGGCCCCAGCCTAGGCATAATGGCTACCAGGTTCGAGGCACGCCTAGTAAGGCAGATGCCGGGGAGGATAGTTGGGCTAACAGTAGACTCCCGGGGGGAGAGGGCGTTCACCCTAATCCTCCAGACGAGGGAGCAGCATATCCGCAGGGCTAGGGCAACCAGCAATATCACCACTAACGAGGCCCTAATGGCCCTCGCCGCCGCCGTTTACATGGCCCTCCACGGCGGCTGGGGGCTACGTAGGGTGGCGGAGAACATATGGTATAAGACGCGCTACGCCGCCAAGAGGCTCGCTGAGGCCGGCCTCGAAGCCCCTATAGTCGAGGGGGAGGTTTGGCGCGACATACCCGTGGCGTCGCCCATACCCTTCCAAGACCTCGCCGCGAGGCTCCGGGAGCACGGGATACTAGCAGGGCCCCCGCTGGAGGGTGTGACCGGCTGGCTCGACTCCAAGACAGGCCTTGTTGCGGTGACAGAGCTTCACAGGAAGAGGCACATCGACATGCTGGCGGAGAAGGTTAGAGGGGTGCTGGAGGATGTACAGGCAGGCTAGGTGGAGGGAGCCCCTAATACACGAGTACCCGGGGAGGAGGGCGCCGCCCCCCAGCCCACCGTTGGAGGAGGAGATAGTCGAGGAGGTCGGCCCCCTAAGGATCCCCGAGAGCCTTGACAGGGGCGGGGACCCGGGGTTCCCACAGCTTAGCGAGGTGGAGGTTGTAAGACACTATACCAGGCTGTCGCAGATGAGCTACGGTGTAGACTCGGGCCCGGTACCCCTAGGCTCGTGCACGATGAAGTATAACCCGAGGATTATAGCGAGGTACGCCTTCGACGATAGGGTGAGGCTCCTCCACCCGCTACAGCCGGTGGAGGAGGTGCAGGGGATACTAGAGGCCGCCTACAGGCTGCAGGAGTGGCTCGCCCACATAACGGGGATGGACGAGTGCAGCCTCCACCCAGCCGCGGGCGCGCAGGGGGAGCTGGCAGGGGTGCTAATTATCAAAGCGTATCATAGGCTCCGCGGTGAGGAGAGGAGTGAGATAATAGTGCCGGACTCGGCCCACGGCACTAACCCTGCGAGCGCCTCCATGGCCGGCTTCCGGGTCGTTGAGGTGCCTACTGGCGAGGATGGGAACGTTGACCTTGAAGCCCTTAGGGCAGCTGTTAGCAGGGAGACGGCGGGCCTCATGATAACCAACCCCTCTACCCTCGGCCTGTTCGAGGAGAACATTCTCGAGATAGCGAGGATAGTGCACGAGGCCGGAGGCCTACTCTACTATGACGGGGCGAACCTCAACGGCATACTGGGCCATGCCAGGCCTGGAGACATGGGGTTTGATATCGCACACGTGAACCTGCACAAGACGTTCTCGGCACCCCACGGTGGCGGAGGGCCGGGCGCGGGTCCCGTGTGCGCCCGCCGGGTCCCGGTGGGGGACACTGGACTCTACCTCACAGACCTCCTCCCCGGCCCGAGGGTTGTGAGGGGCGAGGACGGCCTCTACAGGCTCGAGATGCCCAAGGCGTCAATAGGGAGGCTCCGCCACTGGTGGTTCCAGACGACCGTCGTGCTATGGGCCTACGCCTACATACTAGCCCTGGGAGCCGAGGGGCTGAGGAGGGCTGGGGAGGCCAGCGTTGCCGCGACAAACTATATGCTGAAGCTACTCGAGAACATCGAGGGCTACAGCCTCCCCTACGCCCCGGGGAGGCCTAGGAAGCACGAGGCCGTGGTCAGCGCCGCCCCCCTAAAGAGGGAGACCGGGGCGACGGCCGAGGACGTTGCAAAGTACATGCTTGACATGGGCCTCTACGCTCCAACGATATACTTCCCACTCATAGTCGAGGAGGCGCTCATGATAGAGCCCACAGAGTCGGAGACGCCAGAGTCCATAGAGGCGCTCGTAGAGGCGCTCAGGGGGGCGGCGGAGGAGGCCAGGAGGGACCCGGCGCGGTTGAAGTCGAGGCCGCTCAACACGGCCTCGGCGAGGGTCGACCAGGTGAGGGCGAACCATCCGAGGAGCGTCACCCCAACCTGGAGGGTGTACGTGGAGAGGGAGAGGAGGGGAGGCCTCACGCTACGCTAGCCCCTCCCCTGGGGCAACCTCCTAGCCTCCGCCAGCCCCCCTCCATTATCCACTCAAGCGCCTCCTCCACGCTGATCCCGCAGGCTCTCGCGACGGCCTCGGCTAGTCTATGGTAGAAGGAGGGCTGGAGGCTGCGGGCCAGCCTCAGCTCGTGGAGTGTCATGGCGGGGCATGCTATGCATCCTATCCTTACAAGCCCCTGCTCGTAGAGGGGGCTCGCCTCTACCCCGCGGAGTATGGCGTAGAGTTGTACCTCTAGCCGGGTCCAGTGGAGTATGGGGAGTATCCTCTCGACGCCCAGAGCTGGGTTGACGCCCCTCCTAGCCTGCCTTGCCCTGGCGGTTGACTCGTAGGCCCTCACACCCTCTACTATCAGGGGGTCCCGGGCCCTCCTATAGTATTCTCTGAGCGGCTCGAGCTTGAGGAGGCGCGTGCACCACCTGTTATCCCTGCCCATGAGGCCCCGCTCGCCTATGATTTCGAGCGGGTCCCTCCTCGGGGTGACCACGTCTAGCCTGGCGCCCAGCCTGGAGGCTAGCCTCTCCACTACCCGCCTCGACTCGGGCCACTCCATGCCGGTGTCGGCGTAGACGAGCGTGACCCTATCCGGGCCCAGGGCTTCTACTGTGAGGGTTGCGGCCACGCTACTGTCTATCCCCCCGCTGACAGCCACGTAGACCCTCCTGCCGCGTGCCTCCCTCTCTATGAAAGCCCTCGCCTCTGCGGCGAGCCTCTCAACATACGCCCTGTTGGCCTGGGCGGCCTCCTCCAGGCTGCTCCGGGCCAACACCCTGAACCCCCTCGGCGCCATGTCACGCACACGGTAGACTCCAGGAGAAACCATGGAAGCCCAGCCCACGTGGCTCCCAGAAGCTACGAGCACTGCTCCTCCCGAGGCTTGGAGGCGTATCTTCTTCCCCTTCAACCTCCCACGGGCCCGGACAACCACGGGTTCGACGCCGAGTCCCTCGAGGAGGCTGGCTAGGGCGCCGCTGGCGTGGAGGAGCCACCGGCCCCCAGGGTCGAGCTCGAGGACTCCAAGCCTAAGACCGTGGCCCCAAACCTCTACAGCCCACTCCCCCCGTGGAGCCGGGACCCTGTGGAAGAGTGTGACAGGCTCGAATACACGCCACGCAAGGGACTCGTCTACCCCTAGGAGCCCCGCCACTGTGCGTGCGGCCAGCCTCTTATCAGCCAGGCTTGCGGCCCACACCTCGCCCCTAACACGGAACCCTCTAGGCGCCCCCAGCCATGGCACGTTGGCGTCCACATGCCAGCCTACCGTCTTCAGCATAGCCTACGCCCACGGGCCGGGACCCGGCCGAGGCTTATAGGCGGGCCTCGGTATAGGAGGGCCCTCCACACCCTCCTCGGCCTTTGGGAGACCACGTCACCGGCCCGCCCCCATATATTCTGGGTGTGGAGGCTCTTAACCCGAGCCTGGAGGTACCGGGGGGCTTGCCCGAGGAGTGCGAGGGTCTAGAGGAGATCTTGGAGATCGCCAGGCTCCGCGGGGGCCCGTGGCTGTGTGGGGACGTCGAGAAGATTAGGGGGTGGCTCTCCAGCCTGGCACGCTATAAGAGCCTCGCCGAAAACGTCGAGCCCATGTACACCCCCCTAGACGCTGGTAGGGTTGGCAGGGGCGACGGCTACCCGCAGGTCGACCTGCGCCGCCTCCGCCCGGAGAGGGTGGACGGGGAGGGCTACGTGGACCTCCCCTGGGGTGGGAGGCCTTGAAGCGCTATCCTACAGTATGGGAGGCTCTCATAGAGGCCTCCACGGGCGGCCTCGACCCGGTGGGGCTCGTCGAGGAGGCGTATAGGGCTATAGCCTCCTGGGAGCCCGGGGTGAACGCCTTCATAACACTCCGCCCCCGCCACGAGGCGTTGGAGGAGGCCCGGGAGAGCCTCGAGAGGATCGAGGCCGGGAGGCCCAGGCCCCTGGAAGGGGTCCCGGTTGCGGTGAAGGATAACATCTGGGTTAGAGGCCTACCGGCCACCGCGGGTAGCAGGTTCCTCGAAACCTTCCGGCCCCCCTACGACGCCCACGTGGTGGAGAGGCTCCGAGGGGCGGGGGCTATCATAGTTGGGAAGACTAACATGGACGAGTATGCAATGGGGAGTACTGGGGAGAACAGCGGCTACGGGCCGACGAGGAACCCATGGGACCCCTCCCGGGTCCCCGGCGGGAGTAGTAGCGGGAGCGCCGCCGCCCTAGCATACGGGGGCGCCATGCTGGCCCTGGGGAGCGACACGGGGGGTAGCGTTAGGCTACCCGCTGCCTACACGGCCACAGTCGCCCTAAGGCCAACCTACGGGGCTGTGAGCAGGAGGGGGCTCATACCATACGCTAACAGCATGGACCAGATAGGGCCCATGGCCAGGAGTGTGCGGGACGTGGCCCTCCTCTACAGTATTATAGCCGGGGGCGACCCCGGGGACTCGACTAGCGTCGACCACGAGCCGCCCGACCCTTGGAGCCTCGAGCCCGCCATGCCGGAGAACCTTAGGATCTGCAGCCTTCGGGGAGTGGTGGAGGCCTCCGAGGAGCCTGTGCGGGTAGAGTATGAGCAGCTCCTCGCCAGGCTCGAATCCCAGGGCGTGAGGGTTGAAGAGGTGGACCTCCCCCTCCTGGACGCCGCCCTGCCAGCATACTATACTATAGCAATGGCTGAGGCGGCCAGCAACCTTGCACGCTACGATGGAGGCCTCTACCCGTGCAGGGGCGTGGAGGCCAAGACTTGGAGGGAGCTAAACGTCGAGGCTAGGGAGGCCTGCTTCGGCAGGGAGGTGAAGCGTAGGATTGTCATGGGAGTCCTAGTGTTGAGTGAGGGGTATAGGGACGAGTATTACCTGCTAGCCGCCAGGGTTAGGAGGCTCATAGCGGAGGCAGTGTGGAAGGCGGCCTCCGAGTGTATCCTAGCAATGCCCACGGCAACAGTCCTGCCTCCAAGGCTGGGGGAGAGGGCCGGCGACCCCCTGGCACTGTACGCCATGGACCTCTCCACGGTGCTGGCGAGCCTCGCCGGGGTCCCGGCGCTCTCGCTCCCAATAGGATTCCGCCACGGCCTCCCCGTTGGCCTGCAGCTCATGGCTGGAAGGTGGGGTGAGAGGCTCCTCTTCGAGGCCGGCCTCCTCGTGGAGGAGCTGACCGGCCTGGCGGGGGTGGTGGCGGGGTGAAGGCGAGGATAGGCTTGGAGGTACACGTTCAGCTGACCGAGGCCGGCTCCAAGCTCTTCTGCGGCTGTAGGAGCAACTACCGGGGCCTCCCGCCAAACAGTAACGTCTGCCCCGTATGCCTCGGCCTCCCCGGAGCCCTTCCGGTGGTGCAAGAAGCCCCACTCCGCCTGGCCCTGGCCGCCGCCTACGCCCTCGGCTGCGAGCCGCCCAGAGCCCTAGTCTTCAACAGGAAACACTACTTCTACCCGGACCTGCCGAAGAACTATCAGATAACACAGTACGAGAGGCTCGGCGGTGCCCCCGTGTGTAGCGGGGGCAGGCTGGAGTACCTTGACCCGTCGACATGGACCTGGGGCCTGGTGCGGATTAGGCGTGTACAGCTCGAGGAGGACCCAGGCAGGAGCACCTACCCGGAGGGCACGATTCTCTCGAGCCCGAGGGTGCTCGTAGACTATAACAGGAGCGGGGTCCCACTCCTCGAGATTGTAACCGAGCCCGACCTCCCCAGCCCCAGGGCGGCTAGGGCTTTCGTCGAATACCTCCTCCTCACACTAGAGTATATCGGGGCAGTCAACCCGAGGCTCGAGGGCGCCTTCCGTGTAGACGCCAACATTAGCGTGGAGGGCGGCGAGAGGGTTGAGGTGAAGAACATAGGCTCAACCCTCGACGTGGAGAGGGCCCTCGAGTACGAGTTGAGGAGGCAGACACTCATAGTAGAGGGTGGAGGGAGGGTTGAGAGGGAGACCCGCCACTGGGACCCGGAGCGTGGGGTCACCAAGCCCCTGAGGAAGAAGGAGTATGAGGAGGAGTACCTGTACATGCCCGACCCCGACCTGCCACCTGTTCTCGTCACTGAGAGGCTCCGGGAGGAGGCTAGACGCCTCCTTGGCCCGAGCGTCCGGGAGAGGCTCGAGCGTCTACTCTCCCTGAGAGTCAACAGGGAGACCGCCTGGAGCATAGTCTCAACCCCGGCGGCTATGAGGGTCTTCGAGGCCGCCCTCCCAGAGGCTGGGGACGCCAGGCTCCTGGCGAGGCTCGTGGGGGTGGACCTCAAGTGGAAGATTAGGGACGCGGGCCGGGACCCCTGGGACCCGGGGAGCTGGCCCCCGCCCGAGACCGTGGCCCGGCTGACGAGGCTAGCGTTGGAGGGGAGGGTCCCCTACGAGGCGGTCCGGGGGCTCGTGCTGGAGAGGCTGGCGGAGAACCCGAGGGCTAGGCTTGAAGACCTCCTCCCCGAGACGGCGGACGTTGAGAGGCTCGTAGAGGAGGCTATACGGGCCAACCCGAAGGCTGTGAGGGACTATCTCAACGGCAAGACGAGGGCGCTAGACTACCTGGTGGGCGCAGTCCTCAGGCTGGCGAAGGGTAGGGCGGTGGACCCGAGGAGGGCGAGGAGGCTGCTGGAGGAGAGGCTCCGTGCCATGGGAGAGGGCTGAGACCAGGAGGCTCGCCTTCCTAGCAGGCGCCTGCACGGGCTACGACGCCTGCCCCGGGCCTGGCGGGCTAGTCTACAATATTGACGGGTACGCCGAGGAGGGCAGCAGGCTCCCCTGGGCTAGTGTGGCGGACTGGGCGTACCGCGCGCTAGCCGGGGCGGCCGCAGACGTGATAGCCTCGGGTGGCAAGCCCCTCGCGGCACTCTACAGTATAGGCTCGCCCAACACCCTCCACGCGGAGATGGCGGCCAAGGGCGTGGGGGAGGCTGCTAGAGACCTGGGCGTGCAAGTGTTGAAGGCCGACTACAACACGGCCGCGAGGGCGTGGATAGACGTGGCCGTGGTAGGCTCCTCCCCCAGGCCTGTGTCCAGGCGGGGCGCCCGGCCCGGCGACATACTCTTGCAGGTGGGCCTCCTAGGCTACGGGCTCGTCGAGGCCCTAGCACTCCAAGCGGTGGTAGCGGTAGACGAGGCGCTTGAAGCCGCCCCGGCTAGGAGGCTCCCCCCGCCGGCATGGGAGGTGGTGTCACGCCACGCTACAGCGGCATGCGACAACAGCGACGGCTGGGCTGAGACTCTCCACATAATAGCTGAGGAGTCGGGCGTCTCAATCATAGTGGAGACCCTAGCCCTCGACCCGAGGGTTGAGGAGCTCCTCGAAGCCCACGGGGTCCCAGAGTCGAGAGCCCTCTACAGCTGGGAGGACTACAACATAGCCGCAACCATACCCGCCGACAGGGTGGAGGAGGCGCTAGAAGACTGCAGGCGCGCCGGAGTAGAGTGTATCATAGCGGGCAGAGTAGCCGAGGGGCCGCCGAGAGTATCCTACAGGGGCGAGCCGGTGGAGAGGAGGGGCTGGTACTGGCATCCCGGATAAAACCCCGCACCAGGCGAGGGGAAGCCGGTGGCGTGTATGGCGGGGTTCGTGGCCGTCAACAGGATAAAGGCTAGGGACCGCGAAGCCCTAGAGAGGCTCGTCGAAGCATTCCGCAACAGGAGGGGGCTCGTAGACAGGATGCCCGGGTTTAAGGGGTTCGCCCTCCTAGTCGACTGGGATAGGCTCGAGGCCCTAGTCATGACAAAGTGGGAGAGCAGGGAGGCCTTCCAGGCTTGGGTCGAGAGCGAGGAGTTCCGGAAAGCCCACGAGAAGGCGAGGGGAGGATCCGGGCTAGAGTCTGAGGGCGGCCTATACGAGGTTGTGCTTGGAGAAGTTTAAGGGCTAGTGGTGCTGGCGGCGAGCCTCTCCTCCATCCTGTGCTTCATCTCGCCCGCCAGCCTCTTGGCGCTCCTCCTAACATTGTCTACCATGGCGACGGTCAGCCTCATGCCGCCCCTCCTCCTGAGCTCTGCCAGCCTCTCTGCAAGATCCTGGGCGGCCCGGGCGAGGTCACTGTAGCCCGCCATCTCTAGGACTACACTAGCCTCCTCCAAGGCGTCCTGGAGGTGGCCGTGCCTAATGGCACTGCCACCCTGGCTTGACAGGGACTCTATCTCCTCGGCCAGCTGGACCCCCCACTGGAGGAGGATTTCCTCCTCCCGGGGAGGGGCGGGCCGCTTCTTCTCTCCCACTCCGGCCACCTCCCACACCCCAAGCTACACTCCAGCCCCTTTATTCTCCCACTATTGCCCCCGCCAGGCCCTTGGGTCGTCGCCTCCACCCACTGGGAGTAGGGGGTGGAGGCCTATCATCGCCCGGGCCTTGGCGAGGAGGCTGTCGAGCCTCTCTATGAAATAGTCCACACCGGCAATATACGGGGTGCCCGCCCTCTCCATCCTAGCCCGGAGGGCTAGGGCTAGCTGGGCGAGCAGCTTGGCCTCCTGGTCTAGCCCGCTGTAGGGCCTCCTAACCAGCTGGGGAGGCTTGTACTCCCTCAGTATCCTGTAGGCGTCGAGCAGGTACTCTTCAGCCTCCCCCTCCATTATGGCCTCGGGGAGCCGCAGCCTGAGCCTTTCGAGGTCAATTATCATCCCCCGGATAGCCCGGACCGCGGCGTCCCCGAGGCTCCTAGTCTCCCACCACATGTCTCTCCAACCCGGGGGTTCAGCCCTGGGAGTAGAGTGGGAATGTACAGTCCGAGTATTTAAGGATCTCGCCCGGGTGGATTGAAGGCGTGGAGTGGACGCGCCATGGGGCTGGAATGGTGTAGGGCTAGGGCCTCCTGGACCCACGACTCTAGGGGCGTGGCTACACTGGTCGAGTGTAGCCCGTCGACCCGGGACCCTGCCGTGGCGGCGAGGGCGGTGGTTGACTGGGCTTCCAAGAGGCTCGGGGCCCCCTGGTGGTCGCCGGAGAGGCTGAGCAGGGAGCTCATTGGAGGCAGGTTCATGGTCTACAAGTACTATGTTGGCCCGGCCTCGAGCCCCCGCTTCGAGGCCCGGGTCGTCGAGGATACCCATTCTGGTAGGCTGGTGTGGGCTGGCCAGCTCCTCCCCGGGTCCCGCCGGGAGGCTCGGGACCCCCACGCTCCAGGCTGGGAGCCCATGCTACCCCCCGCCGGGGTGGCTGAGCCTCCCCCGAGCCCGCGGGGGCAGAAGTGGATTAGGAGGCCTGTGATATACGCGGCCGAGGGGGTCCCGGAGCCCGGGGATTCGAGGCTCCGCCTCGGCTACTACTCCCTAGAAGGCCCCGAGATAGTGGCGGAGGTGGACGTGTCCGAGCTTGACGGGCTAACGCTTGAGGCAGACTTCAACTGTGTCACAGGCTGGAGCGTGTCCAGGGTAGCCTGGAGGGGTGTCCGCCTCCTAGACCTGCTCCGAGACCACGGCCTTAAGGGGAGGTGGCTCCTAGCCAGGAGCTGGGGAGGCTACACCACGATATTCCCCCTCGACGGCCCTTGGGCTGAGAGGGCAATACTCGCAACCGGGACCCCAAGCGGGCCCCTAACACTAGACCAGGGGTGGCCTTCTAGACTGGTAGTACCGCCCCTCTACGGGTGGAAGTATGCGAAGTGGCTCCACAGCCTCCTCGTGGGAGACGAGTACCTGGACGGCTACTGGGAGGCTAGGGGCTACCACTGGCGGGGCCTCGTAGCCCTGGAGGAGAGGTTCAAAATCCTACATGAACCCGGGGATACAGGGAAAACTATGGTACACTAGCTTTAAAGCCCCCCACACATTTCAAACAGGCTGGGAGAGTGGAAGTCTACACGCCCCCAACATTCCGGGTGCCTGTGATGGCCTGGGACGACCGCCTGGCATGGCTAGATGTGAGGCGCGCGCAGAAGACGGACAGCGGGAGCAGCATTCTAGCCGAGATTGCCAGGCGTGTCGACGACCGGGCCAGCGCCAGGCTCCTAGCAGCCTCCACCGAGATCGAGGACGCCCTGCTAGAGGGTGTGGTCGTAGAGGAGGGTGAGGGCAGCGTCTCCCAGGCCCTGGCGAAGGCAGTGGAGCATGCTAGGAGCCTGGAGAGGGGCTACGTCCTAGCTGTAGTCTACAGCCGTGAAGGGTATGAGGCTAGGATTAGGGTTGACGCTGGCGGGGAGAGGGTTGCCGTAGCAGTGATCGCGGGCGGGAGGAGCCTGGCCGGCCATGAGGCGCTAAGGATATACGGCCGCCTCAAAGGCGAGTACCAGGTTGTAGTGGTGGAGGATTAGCCCTCACCCTCGATCCAGTCTAGGAGGCTCCTCCGCCTCCTCCCCGACTCCCCTCTGGCCCTGCTAGGCTCGTGCCTAGGCTTCCAGCCTGGCTCCCTGAGCCTTGGGGGTTCGGGCTTCAACACCTTCTCCACGAACATGTCTCTGACGGGCTCGTATACGTGCTTGTAGAATTTCTGCGGGTCCCTTAGTATGCTTCTGGGGAACCTTGACACGTACTCGACCGCGGCCCTCCAGGCCTCCTCGAATGGTATGCCTGCCTCCTCGAACTTCCTGGCCACATGCCTGTCGAAGTCTTCGGGCCTCTGCTCTACTCCCCCCATCGAGTACCAGCCTTCCTCGGATACCGGGGCCTCGTCCCTCATGCCTGGGACCCGTCTCAGCTCCTGCCTGCCCGCCCTCCTGCCCCCGTAGCGTGCGGCTGGGCCGTGGAGCCTGAGCATGGCGCTCTTGGATGGCCCATAGTATTTGGCCCAAGCGTAGAATATTGCCCTGTTGAGGCCGAAGCTCTTCGCCTTCTCCAGGTCGCCGTTTAGCACGTAGTACCTGGCCGCCTGGAGGAGGGCCATTACCGGGAACCTTCCAGGCTCCCTCGCCGCGGTGGGGGCGGTCCTCTTCACCCTACCGCTTGGGAGCCTTGCTGGCACAGCTACTATGCTCCTCTCCGGCGCCGGGCCGAGCTCTTCGAGCGCCCTCCTAACTAGGCCAGCCGCCTCCCCGGGCTTGTGCCGCCTCCATGCCTCGGGGTCGTGTACTGCCTGGCCGGGTATGGTCCAGGAGAGGGTGAAGAGCCCCGCGTTCTCCGGCCTGAAGGCCACCGCCACCCTGTCTAGGCGGCGGTGGAGGCTCATGGGTGCGGTGAACAGCCTCTTCCTGGCCACTAGGTTCTCGGCTTTCACCAGGCCCTGGGCCTGCCTTGCTATCTCGAGGAGCCTGCCGCGGGCCTTGCGGAGCGCGTACTCGGCCGCCAGGTATGCGGCCTGTAGGGGGTCCAGGCCGTGGCCTCCCCGGAGGGCCTCCTCGTGTATCCTAACGTGTACTCCAGCTCCGCTCCAGAGCAGGTAGACGCTCTCGCACACCCCCTCATCGCATAGTGTCTTGGCTATCTCCTCTGCCATCGCTATCGCATGCCTCCACGCCTGCTCGACAATGGACTCGTCGACAATGTCTATGTCTATGAAGCTTGTAGCCGCCACCACCCGCTGGGGGTACAGGTCTTCGACGTCCTCCCTACCCTCGAGCCTCGAGAACAATTCTATGGTCCCGTAGAAGCTCCTCCAACCCTCCCTGGCGAGCCTGGCCACGTCTTGGGGGGACTCGATTTTCAGGGGTTCGTCGTCGCCCCTCCATCTTAGCCATCTCTCGCCGCTGGCGGCGGCCGCCCACCTATGCTTTAGGAATGCGGCCACCTCCTCCCCGGCCACGCCCCTATAGTGTTCCACGGGGTCCAATGGGCCGGCCACCGCTATGGGTACCGTTGCCGGAAGATATATGGTGGCAACCGCCGCGGCTATCATGGTGGATGCTTGTGCCGGCGTATGAGAGGCTCGTGGGAGACACGTTCCTGTTGAGGGGTAGCCCTCAGGCTGTAGCCTACCTGGACGGGGACGGGACCCTCTACATTATCGACCCGGGCCAGGGCTCCGGGAGGGTTAAGAGCCTCCAGAAGCTCGCCAGGGATCTAGCCCCCAAGAGGCTTGTCGCGATAGTGACGCACTTCCACAGCGACCACCTTGAAGTCCTAGCCCGCGGCAGGCCGGTGTTCGACGAGGTACACGTGCCCGAGCCAGACGCTCCAGGCGTCCGGGACCCGGCGGTCAGGATGGCTATGACCTTCGGCTACCCGCTTGACGCAGGAGACGAGGAGGCCATGGGCCTCCCCTTTAGGGCTCCCGGCGTAGAGTACACCCACACCTACAAGCCCGGCGGTAGGATTGGGCCTCTGGAGACCATACCGCTACCCGGCCACACGCCGGGCCATACCGGCGTTAAGACGCCAGACGGGGTCTTCTACGCTGCCGACGCCATCTTCGGCCCCCGAGTCTTGGAGAGGTACCTGCTACCATACCACCGGGACCCCTGCATGGCCCTCGAAACCATATCCCGTATAGAGGGCCTCGACTACGAGGTGCTAGTCCCAGGCCACGGCCCGAGGCAAGATAGGGGAAGCGCCTCCGAGCTGGTCGAGGCCAACAGGAGGGCGGTGGAGTCCCTCGTTGAAAGCGTGGAGTCTTTGCTCGGGGAAACGCCGAGGACTCCCGGCGAGATACTCGAGAGGCTGGCCGCCGGCAGGCTAGACCCCGAGTCTAAGCCAGGGCTCGTAATGCTCCTCGAGCAGACAGTACGGGGCACCCTAGCATGCCTGGCAAGGCGTGGCAGGGCAAGGCCCGCTGTGACGCCGTCGGGTGTGGGCTGGGTTAAGCCATAAGCCTCCCGCCACACAATCATAGCTCTCGGGGCTGTGAGGAGCCAGCTATCGGCGACCCCTATGCTTGGGGGATGCGCGGATTGGCCTTTACCGAGCCCTTCCTGGGGGTCGCCTAAGGGGAAACGGTCCTCACCCTCCTCGGTCGACCGTCGTCCGCTCATCCCCCTCCACTGTCTCCTGCTGCTCGGGGGTTTTCTCTCCACCCCACGGTATGAGGAGGGCCGCTAGCAGCGCGGTTATCCCTATGATGGCGGCTAGCCTCACGGTCGGGTTCCAGTTTAACGCTATGACCAGCCACCCCAGCTTGGGTATCTTAGCGTAGACCCTGCCCACGACCTGGTCGGGCCTCACAGTGTAGGGGTCTGGCGCGGAGTTCGCGTCACCCTTAGTCTGGAGGCTGCCGTCAGCGTGTACCTCCACCACCCTGTGGGTGACCGGGACCCCCTGGTGTATGAAGGTGATAATGTCGCCCACCCTTATCTCGCCCGGCTCCACCTTCTCGAGTATCACCATGTCCCCACGCATGAGCGTCGGCTCCATGCTCCCCGTTACTATAACGTAGGGTCTCCAGAACATTACACCCTTGGATGCCAGGTAGACTCCGCCACCGGCTACGGCTGCAACCACTATCATGGCGGCGGCAGCCTTACGCCAGGAGACCCCCGGCCCGGAGAGGCTCGGCGTGAATGTTCCCAGGCTCGCTTCGACCACAAGCCAGCCTGCCACGGCGGCAAGGGAGACTATTATCGAAGCTACCAGGAAGCCGCCACCGATAGTGACGGGGCCCGCCAGTACTAGGAGCTGGAGCACGCCCAGGAAGCCGGCCGCCCCGGCAACGCCTGCCCCCCGGCCCACCAGGTACACGGCCCCTGCCAGGGCAATGTTGGCCGCGGCCACGGCGAGAACTGCGGGAAGACCGGTATCCCCGGCAAGGTAGAGGGCCACCGTCACCGCCGCGTAGGCTAGGCCTGCGAGGGTTGCCGACACCCCAGGGTCCCTGGAGAGGAGGCCGACAAGCATCAGCCCCGAGGCTACGGCTAGAGCATAGGAGAAACTGTATAGGGCGACCAGCAATACTCCAAGGCCGCCGCCGGGACCCCTACCAACAAGGTCTAGGAACCCCGCCGCCGCGACGGCGGCGAGCCACGCTCCAAAACCGCCCACAACGCCCACGATGAAATGATAGGAGCCCCGCCAGTAGGCGACAGCACGCCTCCCAGCAAGGTATAGGGCTGCCGCCAGCCCCAGGTAGAGGAGGCTGGAGACAGCATAGTAGAAGGCCCCCCCGCCACCAATATGGGGGGCTAGCCGGGGGACGCCCAGCCTAGCAACGGCCACGGCCAGGAGGCCCGCGAGGGCGAGGCCAACCCTGGAAGCCATGGCCGCCGGCGGGCGGCCAAGGGAAAAACCATTGGTTGAGGCCCCCACAGCGGACACCCCTAGGCTACGGGACAGCCTGCACCGCATAGTAGTGAATGTAGAAGGCGGGGCTACAGGAGGCGCCCATTAGGTCCTCCCTGTCCTGCATGTCGTCGCTCACTCCAAGCCAAAGGAATATTGCGCTCTTCTCTCCCGGCATTATAATGTTGTCATCATCATACTCCATGATAGTAATAGAGGTGTCGGGGAGTTTGAGTATCTTCCCGCTAGCCATGACATCCTCTATCGCCAGGGCCGTGGATGGGGTGCCGTGGTTGCTAGTCCACCATGATACTGGGTGTGTCCAGGGGTCGGTCCAACCGCTGGATATGTCTGCAATACTGTAGTCGCTATAGTCGAACTCTCCATTGTAGTGTGGAGCGTCGTAGGCTGGGTTGAGTAGCAGGTAGTCTAGCAGGTCTCCGGAGCAGCTTGGCTCTGGCTCGACCCAGAAGGTTACGTGTACCGGAATGCTACCCTCGTTCCTCACTATTATCAGTATTGCCCCGTAGGCGTTGGGATAGGCGTTGTCCACGTCTACCGCTAGTAGGCCAGTTTCACCGGGCCCATCTCCCGGGTAGTCAACGTCTATGTCGAACTCCATGACAGTGTTGGTGTTCCATCCCAGGGCGGTTGGCGTTAGATCCCACTCCAGGTGGCCCATTGTCATTGAGCCGGATACTTTGACCTGGTCTTGCCAGTGGGCTAGTGTGAGGCCCGCCGCTGCTAGGCCTAGGAGTGCCGCCATGAGGGCGGCGGGGACTATTTTAAAAAAGGATCTTGTCCTCATGGTTTACCGCCTCCCCGCTACATCCTGGCCCCCGGTTAGGGTACTGCCTGGTACCAGTTGACGGTTAGCGTGAAGTCAATCGACTGGTCCATTAGGTCTTCGGGCGCGTTGACTGGGCTGCTCTCGAGGCCGAAGCAGGCCTTGAAGTACTGGGTCTCTCCAGGGCTTAGGTATAGTATGCCGGCTGGGTCAGCGGCGAAGTCGTAGTCGTAGACTAGGTTGCCGTCGTCGTCTAGGTGCATTATCTGGACGTCGTCAGACGGGTCCGCTGGGTCGCCTAGGTATACTAGGCTGAACTGGAAGTACTGCTTGTAGCTGTCCCAGTCGAAGCTCGAAGTGAACGTGAAGGTGTAGCTGGTGTCGTTGGTGGTTGCAGGTATTGTGCCGGTGTTTTCAATGTTGAATTCTACGCATGCCTCGTAGCCCGGGTAAACGTTGCCTATGGTCACCTCGAGGGCGTCGCTAGCTCCATCATCGTATACGTCATCTCCGTCGTCCCAGTCTACTATGCTCGCCGATATTGTTCCGACGTCGAGGCTTCCCTCGTTGTCGCTCACACCTTCTAGGCTCATCTGGACGTTGAACACGCCCATGCTCACGCTGCCTGTTACCTTGACCTCGTCGTCCCAGTGGCTGAGCGCTAGCCCGCTCGCCGCTAGTAGTAGGAGGGGGACGAGGGCCAGGATGGCCGCGGTCTTCCTTACCCTACTCACGCCTGTTTCTCCGGCCGCATTGTGCGGCCGTTGTTATACTATCCCAGGCATCCTTTAATAATATTGTGGATTAGTTTTTACGTATTCATTGTTCGTAGTTTTGCGTTGGAGCTTCCCTACCCATGAATCTTATGGCGGCTTCCTGTGTAACCCTCCTACCCGAAGCCCACGTGTAGAAGGCTCCCAGCCCGGCAAGCGTGGCGCCTAGGAGGGTCGCCTGCGTCGGGGTGAGCTTCTCGTAGCCCTCCAGCCTATATACCGCGTTTACTTGCAGCGTCTGGTTCTCGGGGGTCGCCACTATCACTACGCCTGTTGCCGCCCGGAGGTTTGCCTGTATCCCAGCCTCTCCCCCGCTGGTGTTGGCGGACTCTATGCTCAAGTGTAGCACTCTCGCCAGGACTGGTAGTGCTTGGAGGAGCCTCTCCTCCGCCTCTACTGTTGCGTAGCCCCTTATCAGCCCCGAGCGCACGTCGTGGACCATGTTCGCCTGCCCGATCCTAATGTTGAACACGCTTAGCGCTCGGAGTACTGTGACCGGGTCCCCGGTGAGGTTTTCCACGTAGAAGACCTGCCTCGCCCCATCTATGGTAACGTTGAGGTGGCCGTTGCTAGAAATGCTGAAGAATATCACCGCCACCCCGGCGGCGTTGCCAGCGTCTATCGTCATATTATAGTGGCTGAGAGGCCTCGGCCCGTAGCTCCCCCCTATGAGGCCCGCGAGGGCTATCGCGGCGCCCAGCGCTACCAGTATCCTAGCCGCCAGCGGGGCTGTCATGTCGGCTCGAACCTCCTCGCAATGTATACTGTGAAGGCCGCCGCTGCCAGGAGGGTTGCTAGGGGTACTAGTGTCGCGTCTAATACTGGCACTTCCAGGGGGGCTCCCGTGCCCCGGGCTATAGCCACCCTGTAGACTACGTAGTTGTAGTAGAGGCTTGAGGAGAGCCTCTCCAACCATGCCACCTGGCCTGCTAGGGCCTGGCTTATGATCCATATCACGTTGTAGGCGAAGTAGAACGTTATGCTGGCAACGCTCGCCGTGCCGGGGCTTTTGGCCGCCACAGCCATTAGGGCGAAGACGGTGCCGTATAGGAGCGCCTGTACCAGGTAGCCGGCGTATACTAGGAGGTAGCCGGCCGGGTCCCTGGCTATCACGCCGTAGAGTACTATGCCCGCCACTGCGAGTGGGGCGGCTAGGAGTGTTGCGGCTGGCACTATTATCCTGGAGAGTAGGAGTGCGAGGGCCGCCTGCCACCTCGAGACGGGGTAGGATAGGTATACTTCCACCACTCCGGACCGTATACTATGGGCCAGCCCCGAAGAGCCCCTTAGGGCTAGGAAGAGTGCGACGGTGAAGAGGGTCGGGTCTAGCACTACTCTGGCGGCAGAGTAGGGTTCGCTCAGGGGCTGTATAGAAGCCAGCACGCCGCCGAGGCCCGCGATTATGATTAGCATCACGTCGAACCCCGGCGGGCGGAGGCTGTCTAGGCCGTCTAGGCTTGCGAGCCAGTAGAGTCTAGCCAGCGTCCGCTTCAACCAGCATCGCCTCCAGGCTCGACTCTACGAAGTCCACACTATACACTTGCACCCCCCTGGAAGCTGCCCGGGCGAGGGCTTGGAAGAGTCGTCCCTGACCGCCTGGGGGGACTTCCACTATGAGGCTGAGACCCTCAACCCTCGCCTCCAGACCCTCGCTTCTGAGCGTCTCCGCTAGCGCCTCCAGGTCTCCAGCCCTCACCCTAGCCCTCCGGAGGCCGCCTAGAACCTCCTCGGGCCTACCCCTCGCCGCGACCCTGCCGGAGATGAGTATAGCCAGCTCCCCGGCTACCCTCACCACCTCTGGGAGTATGTGGCTTGAGAAGAGGAATGCCACCCCCTCATCCCTCGAGAGCCTTGCTACAAGGTTGAGTATCCTAACCCTTTCCACCGGGTCTAGGTTGCTCGTGGGCTCGTCCGCTACTATGAGCTGGGGGCCTCCCACTAGGGCGTGGGCTATCGCCGCCCTCTGCTTGAGGCCTGCGCTGAGGCTTTCGAAGGGCTTCCACTCGTGGCCGGAGAGGCCTGCCAGCCTGACAGCCCTCCTAACCTCGGACTCGCCCACGCCCCTAATCCTGGCGGCGTGCTGGAGCACCCTGTACACGGGGACCCCCTGGGGTAGTACTGGCCTCTCGAAGACTACTCCAACCCTCTCCCTGCTATCAGCCTCCACGAACGGGTCCCTGCCGAACAGGAGTACCTCGCCACGGTCCCGCCTCAGGAGGCCTAGGCTTACTCGGAGCAGGGTCGTCTTACCAGCACCGTTGGGGCCTACAAGCCCCACTATAGTGGAGGGTGGGACGCACAGGTCTACGTCTCTCAGCACCGGGCGGCCGTGGAAGCTCTTCCAGACACCCCTAACCTCGAGGAGGCAGGCCAGCCCACAACACCCTCTAGGCGGCGGGGCGGCTGGGGGTTAAACGCCCCTAGTACCTATCGCCGCCCAGTATCCTAGACTTTACAGTATCCCTGTAGGGGCAGAGCCTACGATAGTTGCAGCTCATGCACGGCGGCGCCCCCCGCGGCGGCGGGGGGTCTGGCCTGGCCAGGAGCCTCCTCAGCTCGTGCAGAACCCTAAGCGCTCTAGCCACATGTCTCGCCTCGACCCTCCAAGCCTGGTGGGGGGTTAGGAGTACCGCCTCCGCCCTCCTCCCCCGGGCGTCCTCGTAGACGAGCTTGTAGCCCGCCGCCTGCACCAGCCACGGCTCCCGGCTCTTGGGAGGCGTCTCCTTGTACTCTACCACCAGGTCTACCCCCATCCTCGACACCGCCACGGCGTCCGGGGCCCCGGCCAGACCCAGCCTCTCACCTACCAGGAGCGGCCTGTAGACCACCTCCACCTCGCCGGCTCCCAGAATGCTCCTAGCCGCCGCCCTCACCAGGGCCTCTGGCGGGTCCCGCTCCTCCCCCGGCTTCCAGTGGTCCGCGTTCCAAGCCACGGGCTGCCCCATCACACGCAACCAAGCCTGCGTGGGGCACACGAGGTACTCTGCCAGGAGCCGCACGGGTATTATGCCATCATAGAATCTTAGCCGAGCCACCCGGGGCTCCCCCGACGCCTAGGATTATCGCTTTTTCCAAAGCCCAGTCGGGAACCTCCATTATGAGCACCGTGTCGGTGGCGGGGTTGATCCTCCTCGAGGCTAGGAGTGCGACCCTCCTAGACAGGGCCTTGTAGCCTCCCCTCCTCGCGTAGACGCTCTTCTGCACCCTGGAGAAGCCGTGTCGCTCCAGGTCCCTCTGGAAGGCTAGGCGAGCACTGTCGTCGCGGATGTCGTAGGCTACGAGGATTATCACCCTCCGTCACCTTGGCAGGGTCGGCTTCCACTCTCCACCCTCGACTAGTGTCCTGCTCAGCCTCCAAGCGTCGAGGCGGAGCACGTCTTCAACCGGCCTCCCTATTCCGGGGACCCTCTCGGAGAGCCGGGCCCAGTATTCCAAGACCTGCCTCCTAGACTCGTGGTCTAGCCTGCCGTCGGCCTCGAGCCTCGGCCTCCAACCCTGGCCGGCTAGCCTGTATAGTATCCACTCCGCCATCCACCTGTATGGTTCAACATAGTCTAGAGCCAGGCTAGGCCTCCCACTCCTGTCCACGTGGAGGAATCCAATGTACGGGTTCAGGCCAGCCACTAGCAGGGCGCTGTGGGCCGTGCTAGTGAGGAGGCTGTAAGCGTAGTCTAGCAGGGTGTTCCACGGGTCCCCGCCCCTCGGCTTCCTCCCCGTGAAGCCTTCGAGCCTCAAGGCCTCTGCGAGGGCCGGCCAGTAGGTGCGTCCTGCCTCGGCCTCCAGGCGGAGTATCTCGTCGAGGCTACCAGCCGCCTCCACCGCCGCGGCCCTAGCCTCTAGCATGTAGGCGTAGTCCCGCAGCCACGAGCCCCGAGTCTTGGCGACCAGCTTTAAGAGCCATGCGCGGGCCCGGAGCTTGTAGGCTGGGAACCATCTAGCCGCCCTAAGCCTTAGTCTCGGGTCCAGCCTCCACCTTGCCTGGGCTAGGGGCTTGTCGGCACCCCGGTAGGTGGCGGCCGGGGTTAGGGCGGCCGAGACCCTCCCCCTCCCGTCCACGAGGTATACTGGTATCCCCACCTCCGCCGCCGCGGTGAGGAGGGCCGCCGAAACCATGGCGCCCCGGGTCGAGACTAGTATGGCGTCCAGCTCGTGGAGGGGGACCCGGATCTTCTCGCCTCCAGGCCCCCGGGCCTCAACCTGCCCCCTCCTCAACCCTAGACTCCACCCGGGCCTCGCCACGAGGAGCCTCAACACCCCCACCCCAGCATATGCTTCGGAAGGGGCAAGCCTCCGGGCAATGGGAGGGGCTCTCCGGCAAGCCCGGGTCCCGGCCATCCAAACCCTCAACCATGCTGGCAAGCTTGAGGGCTTCAAGCCTCACATCGTCACCTATACACACAGCGTAGGCACGACCCTCCGAGAGGCTCACAACATACCCCAAATCCACAGGCACGCCGAGGAGGCGTTCAACCATCAAAGCATAGGCGGCCAGAGCCACGGCCTTCCTCTCAAAACCCCAACTCCCAGGCCCCCCAGTAACAAGCTCGACCGGGAAAGGCCCCACCAACAGGTCGGGCCTCCCACCCTTAAACCCAGCCCACCCCGGAAGCCAAGGCTCAACCCTCACCGGGAGAAGCTCACGATACTCCAACCACCGGTAAGCCGAGGCCAAAGCCCACAAACCCGCAACAGTCTCAACACGCCTAGCAGCCTCAACAAGCCCCTCAACACCCTCCTCCACAGCCGCACGCCAAACCCCCAAAGCCTCACCATGAAGCCTCCTACCACGGGAAACCACGGGCCCACCGCCAGGAAGACGGAGACGAGCAAGATAGAAGAAGCGGCCAGTAGGACAACTCACAACCGCCCAGCTCGGAAGAGCAGGCCCCGGGCCAGGAGCATCCCAACCCCTCACAGTAGAACCTCCACACTCAGTCCACTCCCAAGAATGAACACCCAAAACCCAAGACACCAGATTATGCGGAGACGCCAACCCCGCACACCCAGCCAAACCCAACCAACAAAAGGTAATACCACCAATAAATACCCTCCCCACAAAAAACCCACAAAACCCCCAACAACCCAACACAACACACAACCAGACAAAGTACAAAACCACTCAAACATCCAAAACCACAAAAACCCCACTCAACCAACATCACCATACCACACAAATAATTACCGAACACAGACCCCTACAATCAAGCAAAGCAACTTACTATCAAATCCCTATGAGAAATTCGTTGTTTTCCTTGCCCCCTCCTGAGGAGAGGCATTTGAAACTTTCAAACCCCTATGAGAAATTCGAGTGCCGTTTCGCTCTTGATGTATGTTTCTGTTATCTTATAGACTCCCATTAGGATGATTATTGTCATTACGATTATTGCTATGGCTGTGCCGTAGCCTACGCCTCTCGCCTTCAAGGCTTAACCCTAATTAAGTGTTTGGACGGTTACACCTAAATATTGTGTTATCTGCTCCACTGGTTTAGCTGTGGTGGGAGGTCTGCTAGCGCCTCCCACATGTTTCCGGGGACTTGCTCTGGGCCTGTGGGGGGCGGTATGGCTGTCGGTGTCCACGTGTACTGGTTGAGGGCTAGGGCGTATACTTGGATTGCCGTGTTTAGCGGTA
>CAYRZG010000012.1:0-23908 GCA_964428695.1 uncultured Desulfurococcales archaeon | reverse complement strand
GCCGCTGATAGTCTTAGGGTTCTCCTGTCCCTGCCGCTGTAGTAGCGGAGCCACATGTGGGGCTGGAGGATTATGCCTATGCTGAATGCTATCACGAAGCTCGTGAGCAGACCTATGGGCCAGTTCATGGTTAGGAGCTTCGGGTTCACCTCCCTTACACTGTCCATTAGGCCGCCTAGGCCTGGGAAGTACTTGTAGAGTATGTAGAGGCCGGCCCCCCAGACGCCAATGTACATCCAAACTCCCTGGATGGCGTCGGTCCAGAAGGCCGCCCTGTTGCCGCCTACGACGAGGTAGAATATTGTGACACCCATGAAGAAGAGGCTGGCCCACTCGAAGGGTATCTTGCCGCCGCTTCCGACGCTGAGTATTATGCCTAATCCTATAGCCTGCACCACCATGTATGCTATTACGAAGGCTGCCTGGATCAACGCTGTTAGGAGACGCAACCCCTCGCTCTCGTAGAAGTCTGCGAGGAGGTCCGCCGGCGTTATGTGACCGCGGCCCTTGCCCAGCTTATGGAACCTCACGCCCAAAACATAGCCTGCCACGGCTGCCAGGGTGGTCCAGAGGCTTGCGCCGACCCAGAAGCTTATACCGCTACTGGAGAATACTGCGACGCTCGTTAGGAAGGCGAAAGCCGAATGATAGGTGGCGGCTAGCGTTAGGAATAGTACTAGGAAGCCGACCCTCCTAGAGGCAAGGTAGAAGTCCTCGATAGTACGCTGGAACCTGCGATACGCGAGGTAGCCTAGGCCTACGACTATGAGGCTGTAGAGGATTATTATCGAGGTTACAGCCTGCCACGCCTCCACCATAGCCCACCCCCGGCTACTCTTCCCTCCAGGCTACTAGGCTGGCGTAGAGCACGCTCGCCATGAGTAGGACCCACACGGCTAGAGTGTAGGCGAACGCCTTGCTCAGGCCGCCAATAGTGGGGTCGGGCTTGTTGATAGGGTCGAGGTATACCAGGTACATTAGAATGTTAGCGAGCAGGTAGAGTCCCAGCGCAACGTAGTGGCTGGGCTTCGAGAACAGCCTATACTCTATGTCCTCGAGGACCCTGGACACTCCCCCCACCCTCAGCCCACTATCACGACACGAGTCAAGGGTGAAACAATATAATAGCTTAACCTAGTGGAAACATAAATTGCGGTTTAAATAGTGGGGGAGACGGGTATTACGGCTGTAGTCCTAGGATAGGAGGACTATGCTCGAGTCAGCCCTCAACCACACCCTCACCCTAACCCCGCCTTTGCCAGAGGCCTTCAACGTGGAGTCGTCGAGCATCTTCTCAACCAGCTCGTAGCGGGCCCCGCCGTTGAAAGTGACGTGGAGTATAGAAGAGTCCGCCACAGTCTCCAACCAGTATTCCCTCCCTTCCATGGGTACCACTGAGAGTCTTACCGTCGAGGAGTCCAGGTTGGCGTAGACTCCTCCCCCCTCCCGGAGGCTGACCACGCCGCGGAGGCGTGTGGAGTCTAGCCTTAGGCTGAGGTAGGCTAGCGGGGCGCTCCTACAGTCTATCCTGACGTGGGATGAGTCCGCCACTACTCCCAGGGCCTTCACGGGACCCGCTATGCGGGCTTCGGAGTCTTCAACCCTCACTACAACTATCCGCCTCCCATCCTCCACGGCCTCCTCTACGCTCACACCCTCCTGGCCCGGAGCCCTGCCGGAGACCACGATCCTGTCGCCGCCCCCGCACTCGACTGTAACCCTGCTGGACTCGGCCTCAACCCTCAGTATGGGGGGAGTGTCGACCCCTACCTCGTATTCTAACCTCCAGCCCCGAGGCTTGCCTCGAAAGGGGGAGGAGAGGCTACGGGCCACTATCTCAGCTATCCTCCCCCCGAGCGTGTGGAGCGGGTCCCTGCCACTCCTACCCATTCACTCCACCCCCGCTCCTCCTGGGGCGCCTGGGGTGTATGCGGGGGGAGAGCGGCGGGGGCTGTATCTCGGAGAGGAGCCTAGAGTATTCTCTGCGAAGCTCCCTCCTCAACGGAGGCGGTAGGCTACGTGTCTTCACCCTGAAGGCGAGCTTGCTGTAGGCCTTCCAGGCGGCCAAGCGTAGGCGTATCCTAGTGTATAGTAGTAGGAGGCGGCCTGCTAGCAGGGCGGCTCTCGCTAGAATAGCGAGTAGTCTAGCCGTTTTCGCCCGCAAGCTTCACCACCATCCTCCTACCCCTCCTCTCCACGACCACTATGCCAAGCTCCTCTAGCATCCTCACCCTGCTGCGTATAGCGGTCCTGGAGGCTGTACCCCTAAGCCTCCGCACCTCCCTCTCGAGGCCCCGTAGGCTCTGAGGCCCCTTCACGGCGAGGACTTCTACGATAGCCCTCGCAATATCGTCCTCCCCGAGGGTCCCGCTACCCTCCATTAAAGCGGCGATCTTCCGGGCCGCGTTGATGGCCTCCTGGGCGGTGGCAGCGAAGGCCAATACTATCTCCACGGCGAGCCTCGCCTCCAGGCTACTCCTTCCGGTCGCCTCCTCGAGCCTCTCCAGCCTCTCCAATACCATGAGGAGCAGCTCCTCGATCCTGCGAAGCCTCTCCTCGAACCCCACACCCCAGGCGCCCCCAGGCTAGGGCTAGTCCTCCTCAAGCTCCCTGCGTAGAGCCCTCGAGAGTATCCCGACTATGTTGACAGAAGACAGCCTCTCCCTGAAATACTCCCTGGTCATCTCCGCCGCGAGATCCTCGGGTAGACCTGCCTCCCGGAGGCTCCTGTAGAATGCTCCAACCTCCTCGCCAAGCCTTGCCCCGTTAATCGCCTCTAGAAGCGTGTCGAATATGCTGCGGAGCGGCTGCTCGAGCTCCCTTAGGAATGATGATATGGCGGAGAGCACCTCCCTCAACTCCTCGATATCGCTGGCCTCAGGCTTCTCCCCACTCTCCTCTACAGACTGCTCCCCGCCGGTGGAGCCGGGCTCTTCCACCTCTTCCACTAGACGCCTCGCCTCAAGCCTCTCGTCCTCCATCCACGTCACCCAAGTTCAAACATGGTGGTCCACAGTAATCTCTCTTCCACCTTCCCCTAGACCACGTGATGGGCCAACACAGATGCTAACACGCCTGGAGGGTCCCGAAACACAATCATAGGACCGCCCGCCACGGTCAGCTGCCAGGGCGGGGGGTTGAAGGTTAGAGAGCAGGCTAAATGGCGGCTATTGGCTGCCGAGAGGGATCTGGAAAGGGCGATCCGAAACCTTCGGGAGGGCGACAGGGCGGCCGCGGCATTCTGGGCTCAGCAGCCGCGGAGAAGGCGTTGAAAGCCCTCCTACTAGCCTTAAAGGCGATTTTCCGGAAACCCACATCATTAGGAGGCTGTTCGACGCTCTTGGAGACAACCTCGGCCTACCCGAGGAGGATCTCCACAGTCCTATTACCTCTCTAGACACCCGGATATTGTGGAGGGGCTGCCCGACGAGGTGATAAGCTTTGAAACAGCAAAACGAGCGGTCGACGCCGCTTCAAAGGTTGTTGAGAGAGCGAGAAGAGCAATGGAGGAGGCGGCTCGAAGAGGTTAAACGCTGGGCCGAATGGCTAGCCAAGGCACTGCGCGGGCAGGGAATAATTGTCGAGAGGATACTGCTCTTCGGGAGCGTTGCGAGAGGCGACTTTACTGTGGACAGTGACGTTGACCTTATCATAGTGTCCGGGGACTGGCGGCGGTTGACGGTCACGGAGAGGCTGGGACTCCTCTATAGGCTGTGGGATAAGCCTGTAGACGCTACCTTCTTAGCAGTGACTCCAGGCGAGCTTTACAGGCTCTTGGAGACAAGCATTGTGGTAAGGGATGCACGCAGGTACTGGGTCCAAGTGTATCCCTAGCAGCCTTATTCACCGAGGTACTCTTCTATAACTCTGCGCGGGGGTCCCTCGGCTTGGATCCTCCCCTCCACTATGAGTATGGCGTGGTCTGCTACCCGCTCTACTAGTAGGGCCTCGTGGCTCGTGAATGCTATCGTCACCCCCCGAGAGGCCTCCTCTCTCAGTATCCTAGTGAGCCTCCTCCTCGCCTCGGGGTCTAGTGTTGCGTAGGGCTCGTCTAGCAGGAGGGCCTGGGGCTTCGAGGCTAGCGCTCTAGCTATCTGGGCTAGCGTCTTCTGCCCCCTGCTTAGGCTGTTAGCTTCAATGGGGAGAAGGTGGGCTATCCCCAGCCTCTCCGCCGCCCTCCAGGCTTCCCTTGCGGCCGAGTCTCTCGTGGCCCCCTGGAGGCGTGGGGCTAGGGCTATGTTCCACTCCACAGTCCCCCTGAGCAGGATTGGCTTCTCCGGAACGAAGACTATGCGGTGCCTCCACGGCTCCAGCCCCGCAGGCTCCCCGTCTACGAGGACCGCCCCCTCCACGGGCTCAAGGAGGAGGCCGGCTAGGGCTAGTAGGGTGGTCTTCCCGGCGCCGTTGGGGCCTATGACAGCCGTTATCCTGCCGGGCTCTAGGGTTAGGGTTACACCCTGGAGAGCCCACGCCTTAGCCTTAGGGTAGCGGTAGGAGACTCGCTCGAGGGTTATCCTTGGCCCCACCTGTCTACACCCGCCCTGACCGCAAGGGAGAAGCCTATGCTGAGCCCCGCTAGTACAGCGCCCAGCCTTATGGCAGCCTCATACTCTCCCATGGCGGTTGCCAGGGCTATGCTGGTCGAAAGGGTCCTAGTGAGCCCTGCAATGTTCCCGCCTACTATGAGGGCTACACCAAGCTCTCCAATGGCCCGGGAGAAGCCCATAGCCACGGCACCCGCCAGTGCTGGGGCGGCCTCTCTGAGGGCCAGGGCGACCTCGGCCCGCCTCCCCCCGCCGTACACCCTTGTTAGCAGCATGACGTCCCCCACTATAGGCTGGAGGATCCTGTAGGCAGATGCCGATATGAGGGGTGTGACCAGGAGGGATTCGCCGAGAACTATGGCTGTGGGAGTGTAGAGGAGGTGTAGGAAGCCCAGAGGGCCTCGGGATGATAGGAGCATGTAGAGTAGGAGTCCGACCAGGACCGTGGGGACGCCTACAAGCGCCTCCAGTATGGATACCGTGAGCCCCCCGCCCCTCCTGGCTAGCACGTATGCTAGAGGCAGGCTCCACGACGAGGCCAGGAGCGTGGCCGTGGCTGATATCGCTATACTCCTAGCCGCTATCGCTGAGATGGGCTCAGTCAACCCTGCACCCCGGCAAGCTGACTCCACACCTGCGCTAGCCAGTCAACCCTGCCCTGGGCTGGGTAGAAGAGGGGCCTCCCGTACTCGTCGACCCCATAGTCTCCTATAATCGCCTGCCCTTCGGGGCCGGAGATGAAGTCTATGAAGCCCCTAGCCCACTCCCTCTCCCTACCCTGGCATGATGATACCAGGTATGCGCTGTACACGTTTATGAGTAGCGGGTCCCCCTCGTAGACTATGACGAGGGCGCCGTGGCCTCTAGTCGAGTTGTACTTGAGGAACGTGCCTATATCGCTGAGAGTGTAGGCCCCCTTCTCCCCGGCTATGACGAGAGTCTCCATCATACCCTGCCCAGTCTCGAGATACCAGGGCCTGCCTCGAGGGTCGAGGCCAGCCTTCTCCCAGAGCATCATCTCCCTAACGTGGGTCCCGCTCCTATCACCCCTGCTAACCCACAGTATCCTACCCTCCTCACCCGCCTCGTAGACGCGCTTCATGGCCTCCACGACGCTCTCAGCCCCGGCGACGCCTGCCGGGTCGCCGGGAGGGCCCACTATGACGAACGAGTTGTAGGCGAATATCCTGTGGTACTCTATCACACCCCTGGACATGTACTGGGCTTCCAGGCTAGGAGCGTGGACTAGAACCAGGCAGGCGTCGCCCTGCTCGGCCCTTCTTAGGGCCTCTCCGCTCCCCACAGGGACGAAGTCCACTCTAACACCCGTCTTCTCCTCGTATGCTTGGGCTAGAGTGTCAAGGAGGCCTGTGGCGTAGAGGCTAGTCGTGGTAGTCGCCACAACCCTACGCTCGCCAACCTGCACCTGCAGGGCGGCCAGCGCCACGACTACTACTGTAACGGTGACGGCGACGAGCCGCCAGTCCACGGCATACACCGTGGAGTGCCGGGCTCGTGCTAGGACTAATAACGGTGGGACCGTAGCCCTTCAAGCAATGGGTGTAGGTGTGGGTTGCCCGAGTCTATACGGGAGCTTCTAGCAGAGCTGGAGAGGCTCAGCCAGGAGTACTTCATTCCAGCTATAGACAGTGAGGATGGGGCGGCACTTGCAGCCCTCGCCGCGGTGGCCCCCAGGGGCGGGCTGGTTTTAGACCTTGGTGCGGGTGTCGGCTATAGTACTGCGTGGCTCGCCGTGGGCGCTGGGGCTTGGCGTGGCAGGGTCGTGGCGGTGGAGGCAGACCCGGCGAGGTTCAAGGTTTTGAAGGAGGCGGCGACGAGGATCTCGGAGGCGACAGGGGCACGGGTTGAGGCTGTCAACGGTGACGCCCTCGAATACCTCCGGAGCCTCCCCCAGAGGAGCGTTTCAATGGCGTTCATCGACATCGAGAAACACCAGTATAGGGAGGCCTTCCAGCTAATAGCCGGAGGCCTGGGGGTCCCGGGGGCTATACTGGCGTTCCACAACGCATACTATCCCAGGCCGCCGGACGACTTCTTCGAGTACGCCTCCAGGTTCGAGCACTCAATAGTCCCTACTCCCGCCGGCCTCCTCGTCGCCCGCCTCCCCTAGAGCCCTCCTCACAGCGTCAACCATCGCCTGGGCAAGGTCCTCTTTCCCAGCATACTCGCTCGGCGGCATGTAGTAGACTAGTATCCTCTCGTCCCCCAGCGCCTCGGCCTGCCTTGCAAGCCTCTTATCGCCTGTGAAGAAGAGTACACGCTTACCCTCCTCCGCGAGCCTCTTCACAGTCTTCAGCACGTCGTAGTCGTCGTGGGCCGGCCACTTAGTGATAGCCCCCGCCTTCACAGGCTGTCTAAGCCCCCGGCCCACGATCTCGTGAAGCTCGGCCCCGGGAGCCTCCCTGGCCACGATCTCGGCGAACCCCCTAAACATCTGGTCGAAGACGGCCGCCACCCCTCCCCGTTTCACGGGTCTACTCTCCTTCTCCGCGAGGGACGCGGCCGGCTTGCCGGTGGACGCCCTCTCAACTTTCAACACGACTGGCTCGCCCCCGACGCAGACTAGCACTATGCCTCCACGCTCCAAGGCTATCTTCACGGCCTCCTCGAGCCCCGCCACCCTGTAGCCTCCAGGGTAGACGGCGACAGCCTTCAACACGCACACCCATGCTCGGGCTGGCGAGCCCACACCCTTATACCCGCCGCCCAGAGGGGAATGCGGAGAGTAGAACCATGGCAGACCACAGAGCGGCAGGCGATATCGAAGGGATACTCTCGAGGATAGATGGGAGGGGGTACAAGGCCTACAAGCAGCTCGCCGGCTCCTCCCAGAGGGTCAACAGGGTAACAGTCCGGGTTGCCCGGGTGCAGGGGGACCCGTTCGCCCCACCGAGCGTGGTTGTGGCAGAGGGTCCCGTGGAGCCTGGCCCCTGGACCAGGGCCCCGGTCGCGGCGGCAGACTACGCGTTGAGGAGGGCTTGGAGGGCGGCCCAGAAGCTCTCCCTGAGGGGGGCTGGGGAGGGGCACAGCGGGCTCATACGCCTCCCCCGCCCCGGGCCTGCGATGCTTAGGAGGAGCGCCCTCGAACTAGTAAGGCGGGGGAGGGAGTGGCGCCTGGTCCTGCGCGCCTGGGTGGGCCTCCCATCCCGGAGGAGGCGGGTGCTGGCGGGCGAGGCTCGAACCCTTCTACTCGAGCGGGTCCCCAGGCTATGGCTGGAGGCGTCAAAAGCACTCGAAGAGCCCGGGGTCTCACGGTTCGTCGAGGCGTGGGTGGAGCAGGAGTATATACGCTCCAGGCTCCCCGAGCTGGGGCTTGTATCCTTCATAGGCGACGGAAGCATACTGCCCCGGGCCTGCGGAGGCTGCGAGGAGCCGCTTGAGGATGCGGTCCCCTTCGAGTCCCCGCCGAGCCTCCGGGTCGAGATAGAGTTGCCCACGGGGAAGACTGTGACAGGCATGGGGGTCCCCGAGGGGCTCACCCTCATAGCAGGCCCAGCATTCCACGGCAAGACGACCCTGCTAGAGGCGATAGCGGCGGGTGTATGGAATCACAGGCCTGGTGATGGCCGAGAGTATGTTGTGACTAGGAGGGATGCTGTGTGGGTGAGGAGCGAGAACGGGAGGAGCGTCTCCTGCGTAGACGTATCCCCCTGGGTCGAGAGCCTCCCAGGCCTCCGGGACCCGGAGTGTTGGAGTACTAGCGACGCGAGCGGGGCCACCAGCGCTATTGCCAGCGTGCAGGAGGCTGTAGAGGCCGGGTCCCGGCTAATACTCGTAGACGAGGACTGGACGGCCACAAACTTCATACATAGAGACGTGTGGACAGAGGAGGTTACGGGGAAGAGGACACTCCTAACAATCAGCGACCTGGCTCCCAGCCTCCGAAGGGCGGGGGTCAGCATAGTCATAGTTGCGAGTGGAAGCATACCACTCCTAGCAGCAGCCGACACTGTGATTGTCATGGACGAGTATAGGCCGAGGGATGCGACGACATACGCTGAGCGGGCCAGAAGGGCGGCCATGAACCTAGGCCTTGCCCCCGCCGCGAGAGACTACAAGCAACCGAAACCAAGGAGGCTCGCCAGTCGCCTTAGACTTGAGAAGCCTAGGCTGAGAGGGACCCTCCTAGAGTCTAAGAGTCTAAGGGAAAGGGTCGAACTCTCAGCGGTCGCAGCCCAGCTCGCAGAGGAGAGGCAGCTGGAGACGGTAGTTAGCCTAGTAGCCGTGCTCCTCTCGAAGCCCGGCATACTAGTGGGGGAGGCGGAACAACTTGCAGATGCTGTCGCCGCCGGCGACTGGAGGAGAGCGGGTCTAGGCGAATCCCCCGGTCACGTGGAGGTTAGACTTGTAGACATAGTGCAGGCGGCCAACAGGGTCCCGGGCCTCCCCGTCGAGAAGCTACGAGCGTAACACCGGCCTCTTGAGACGCTACAATGCCGCTCGAGGGGCTAGCGTTTAATGGGTCTGGGAGGCGCTTGATCCACGGGTGTTTGGGGGGCCTGGGCTCCAGTACAGTGGGGTGCAGGTGGTGCCGGCGAGGGCTAGGGCTAAGGGCAGGAGCAGGGCTGGGGGCGAGTCGCCGCCCGTAGACGGCGGGGCGAGGGCTGAGAAGTATCGTGCTATGAGCCCCGCCGAGTTCTTCTCCCGCTATAAGGAGCTGGCGGGCTTCGCCAACCCGACGAGGGCCCTCTACCAGACTGTTAGGGAGCTGGTAGAGAACAGCCTCGACGCCACCGATACGCATGGCATCCTCCCGAGTATTAGGATTATCATACGGGAGGCGCCCGAGGTGGGGGAGAAGAGGTACACTGTAATAGTCGAGGATAACGGTATAGGCGTGCCCCCAACGGTCATGGCTGACGCGTTCGGCAGGGTCCTCTACAGCAGCAAGTACGTGATAAGACAGACCCGTGGAATGTTCGGCCTCGGCGTTAAGGCGGCGGTACTTCACGGGCAGCAGACTGCTGGGAGGCCCGTCAGTGTAGTCTCCTCGACGGTCGACAGCGACTACACGTATATGAAGAGGCTCTACATTGACGTTGAGGCCAACGCCCCCAAGATTGTGGAGGAGGGGCAGTGGAGGAAGAGGGGCCGCTGGCACGGGACCCGGGTGGCCCTAACAGTTGAGGGCGACTGGCCTAGGGCGAGGGGGAGGATTATCGAGTATGTGAAGAGGACCGCCATAGTAGCCCCCTACGCCGAGCTGGTCCTCGAAACCCCGGAGGGGCAGGTGTACGTGTTCCCCCGCACCACGAGCAGGATGCCCAGGCCCCCCAGGGAGGCGAAGCCCCACCCGCACGGGATAGACTTGGAGCAGTTGAAGATGATCCTCCGCAACACGACCGCCGAGACGCTCAGGGAGATGATGGTCCAGGAGTTCCAGAGCGTGGGAGAGAAGACAGCGGAGGACTTCCTCCGCTGGGCGGGGCTAAACCCGAACATGAGCCCCAAGACTCTGCTTAGGAGGGAGTATGAGAAGCTACTAGTAGACTTCGTGGACAAGCTCCGCAGCTACAAGTTCCGGGCGCCCAAGAGCGACTACCTCTCACCCATAGGCGAGGAGCTGATAAGAGTGGGCCTCCAGAGGCTGTTCCAGCCCGACTGGGTTACGGCCGTAACTAGGCCGGCTCGAGCATACCAGGGCCACCCGTTCATAGTGGAGGTGGGCCTAGCCTACGGCGGGGGGATCGAGGCTAGGGAGGAGCCCCTCCTCCTAAGATATGCCAATAAGATACCGCTACTCTACAGTGAGAGGGAGGACGTCTCATACAAGGTGGTCTCAGGGTTCAACTGGAAATACTATGGAGTCGAGTTCCCAGCCCCGATAGTGGTCCTTGTCCACGTGGCGAGCACTAGGATACCATACAAGGAGGCGGGCAAGGAGAGTATCGGGGACGTGCCCGAGATAGAGGCGGAGATACGCAACGCCTTACACGAGGCGGCGAGGAGGCTGAAGACGTACCTCATGAGGAAGAGGAGGGAGGCTGAGATACGGAGGAAGATCATAACCCTAGCCAAGTATATTCCCGAGATAGCAAGGAGCCTCGCCATGCTAGCGAAGCCGCCGGAGAAGTGGAGCCCGCCCACCCCCGAGGAGGAGAAGGCTATAGCAGAGTACCTCGTAAAGCTTGTCGCCAGGAACATTGAGGTGCCCAAGACAGACGGTGGAGAAGAGCCGGACCCCGAGGAGATAGTTAGGAGCGTCATTGAGGGCGTGGAGGTAGAGTAGCCGGGGGGTGGTAGGCTTGGCGGAGCCTCCGGTAGACAAGGTGGACTTGGAGGCTAGGAGGCGGGCGGCGAGGATACTCTACGAGAAGTTCGGCAGGCTGATAGAGGAGATACGCAAGGGCAAGCCGCCGGTCTTGGAGATTCCAAAACGTACCCTTGCAAACACCAGGTTCGACCCCAAGAAAGGCATACTGGTCATGGGGGAGGAGAAGATACAGAGAGAGTTCCTCAACATGGGCGAGGCAAGAAGGTTCATGCAGACCCTCCTAATGGCTGCAATAATCTACCAGGCGCTGGTCGAGAACGAGTATCCGACGATAAGAGACCTCTACTACCGTGGCAAGCACACGATAGTCTACCGGGACCTCCGGGGCAGGAGGAGGGAGGAGAACACCTGGGACGAGCAGGCCGAGAGCGACGCTGCGATACGTGACGTAGAAGTATACACGGGCCTACTGAGGGAGGAGATGCTCATACTCTCCAAGGAGAAGGGTAAGGTTGTAGGCCGCATGCGTATAAGGAGCGGCGGCGACGTCATAGACCTGTCTAGGATGGGCCATGGAGCCTACGCCATCGAGTCCACGCCAGACCTCATAGAGTTTCTAGACGTGGACGCTGAGTACGTGCTAGTAGTGGAGAAGGACGCTGTCTTCCAGCAGCTCCACCGGGTCAAATACTGGGACAGGCACAGGGCGATACTAGTAACCGGGGCAGGCCAGCCCGACAGGGCCACTAGAAGGTTTGTTAGAAGGCTTAACGAGGAACTCGGCCTGCCAGTATATGTTCTCACCGACAGCGACCCCTACGGGTTCTACATCTACAGCGTCTACAAGGTGGGCTCAATACAGCTAAGCTATGAGAGCGAGCGCCTAGCAACACCCAAGGCCAAATTCCTAGGGGTCAGCATGACAGACATATTCGGCTACCGGGGCAAGAAGCCCTACCTAACCGAGAGGGAGAGGAAGAACTTCATAATCAAGGCTACGGAGAGGGACATTAAGAGGGCCAAGGAGCTGATGAGATACTCGTGGTTCCAGACGCCAAAGTGGAGGAGGGAGCTGAAAATATTCCTCGACAAGAAGGCCAAGCTAGAGATAGAGGCACTAGCCAGCAAGGGATTGAGATTCCTAGCCGACAAGTACCTGCCGGAGAAGATAGAGACGGGAGACTGGATAGAGTAGCATCCAACCCTACACTTGATCGTAGCCCAGCCAGACCCTCCTAACCCAGCGTACACGATCGTACTCGCTGTCCTCGCTAACGATCACGTTGATACCATGGTTCTTCATGGCCGCAAGGTGTAGGGCGCCGGAGGGCTTAAGATTATGGGAGTGTAGGATCACGGCGGATGTCATGTACTCCTCCTCGCCAAGCGGTATGATTGTTACGTAGGGGAGTATTATGGAATCTATGAATTCTAATGTTATCTTGTAGGGTATCCCATACTTCTTCCTCGACACGTATATGAGCTCGTCTAATACTAGGACGTCAGTATAGGGCTTGTACCTTGACAGTATTTCGAGGTAGAAGTTCTCATATAACGCTCTCTCCCTGTCGTTGGCTAGCGTGTTAAGGTATATGAAGAGTGGTGTGTCTATGAATGCTTTCAATCCTCGAATTCCTCCTCAAGATAGTGTGTTCCAGCCTCTCCAGGCGTTGGCTCCCTCCTCTCTATCCCTTTGATCTTCGATGCGTGTTCTGCCAGGAGCCTTCTAACCTTCTCAATGTTGACTTGCCTCTTTGCCGGCTTTAGTATTATCGCGTCCCTTATCTCCACTATTAGCTCGTCTCCCTCGTCTATGCCGACTGCTTCGCGTACGGCCTTTGGCAGTATAATGTACCCCTTGCGTCCAACCTTCACCTTGAGAGTCAAGCCTAGTCTAACCCAGGTTTAGCCTGGTTTGACCTGCACTAATTAATATAACCTAGGCCATGGCAAACCTTGCTGGATAGCCCTGCCGTGGCCTAGGTTATATTGTGCGGGGCTACCGCTTTCCTTGTGGCAGGATGACTGCTTGGTGCCCGTGTGTTGACATCTAGGCCTGGGTCGAGGATTAGGCCTCGGGACTATCAGGTTGAGGCGGCGGAGTGGGCCCTTAGAGAGGAGCGTGCGGTAGTTTGTATGCCTACGGGTACTGGTAAGACTGTTGTAGCCGGCCTTTGGATTACACGGCTCCTCGAGTCTGGAAGGGCTCGCAGGGTCCTAGTGTTGGAGCCGACACGGTTCATGGTAGAGCAGGCTGCTTGGTTCCTGCGTGAAAAGATGGGGTTGGACGCCTGGCCTGTCCATGGGGGGCTTCCTAAGGGCCTGAGGCGGCTTGGCCTCGAGCGTGGCCGTGTTGTGGTTGCCACACCTGAGATTGTAGTTGCCGAGTGGGACCGTTTCTCCAAGGCTGGCTTCGACGCGGTGGTGGTTGACGAGTGCCACCATACTAGTGGCCTCGACTCTTATCGTGTCGTGATGGAGAGGCTCCCAGTAAAGTATAGGCTCGGCCTCACAGCCTTCCTCCCACCCAGCAGGCTCGGCATGGTTAGGAGGCTTATCGGAAGAGAGCGATGCTGGGGCTGGGAGCATCCCGGCCTCCGCCGCTACATACCGGCCTGGGTGGCAGAGGTCTACGAGGCACCATTGAACGAGGCCGAGACACGCCTCTACAGGGAGTTGGAGGCCCTCTGGGATAGGCTGCGTGGGAGGGAGAGGGTGCTGGTAGGCAACGCTCTAAGATGGCTTGCCAGAGACGGGGCCATAGCGTTGAGGGAGAGCTATGAGAACAGCAGGCTACTACGCAGGCTACTCGAACCAGTGGAGCCGCTACTATACAGTCCAGAGGTTAGGCCGGCCCACAAGCTCCCAGCCCTTCAGAGGGCCCTCGCAGACCATGAGGGTTATGGTAAGGCGATAGTCTTTGTCGAGAGGGTGGCGGTCGCCAGGCTCATTGCCGACACGCTAGGCGAGGAGACAGTGCTCATACTGGGCAGGGGCCGGGTAGACCCTGCTATGGCCCTGGCACGGGCCCGGGACCCTGCAACCAGGGTTATAGTCTCGACTAGTGCGGGCGAGGAGGGCATAGACCTGCCCGAGGCCGACCTGGTAGTGTTCTGGAGCCATACGGCTAGCCCTCTAAGGTTTGTGCAGAGGCTGGGTAGGATGCTGAGGGCTACGGAGGAGGCAAGGTGGAGGCAGAAGTACGCAGTATACCTGGCTACCCCCGACACGGTTGACATGGACAGCCTCATAGACGGGCTCTTGATGGCGGAGAAGCATGGGATACATGTGGGCCTCTCCAGCCAGGTCCTGGAGAGGCTACTGGGACTCTCGAGGAGGAGGCGGATACTGGAACTCCTCGAGGAGACTCCCGCGCCCGCAGACATTATAGCAAGGGCCCTCGAAGCACCCCTCGAGAGGATAGAAGCGGGCCTCCAATGGCTGCTCCGCAACGGCTATGCAGTCTACATCTACACTCCCATAGGCAGGATATATGCTGCGCAAAGCTCTATCGGTAAACTCTACGACAGGTATAGGGAGAGCCTAACCCCCAAACCAGGGGTTGAAGCCACGATAAACGTTGAAACGTCTGGTGGAGAAAGACCGAGGAGGATTAGGGGACCCTACAATAAGACCCTCCCACGCCTCGAGGCTGTCCTCGACAAGCATGGGCCGATAACGAGGATAACCTACACAGTCATAGCCCCCTCGGGCAGGGGCATGCTCGAGATGAAAAGATACACCTACAACTACCTAGTAGACACCCCGGACAAGCTTCGCCTCACAGCGGACAATGCGTACTCGACACCATGAGGCGGGAAGCGGGGTCGTGCCGACATATAATTCTAGGGTTTCCTAACCTATCGTATAGGGGGGTGATAGGGGGAGAATATTATAGTTTAACGGTGACGCCTCATAGCGGATGGTAGCTTGCCGGGCAAGTATGTTGTTGTGAGCATGAGTCCTCTCCCCGAGCAGGTCCTTGAGGCCTTCTTCGCCCCCTTCCTCGCCGGCTCCGGCTTGGAGGTCGAGTTCATAACAGTGTATGGTAGGCCTTTGGAGGAGGTTCTCGAGGCCCTTCGAAGGGCGGATGTTGTCATAGGAGACTACACCTTCCACATGAAGATAGATGAGAAGCTGTGCTCGGCTATGGAGAAGGTTAAACTCATACAACAGCCTAGCACGGGCTTCGACCATATAGACGTGGAGGCGTGTAGGAGGCGAGGCATTCCAGTGGCCAACGCTGGCGGTGCAAACTCGGCTAGCGTCGCCGAGTATACTATAATGGCCGCCCTGGCCCTGCTCAAGAGGCTCCTCTACGCCCATGAGAAGACTAGGGGTGGAGAGTGGCCCCAGTGGCAGCTAATGGACATGGGAACCTACGACCTGCTAGGGAGGACTTGGGGGATCATCGGCCTGGGCAGGATTGGTAGGGAGGTAGCCAAGAGGCTGAGGGGTTGGGATGTTAAGCTAGTCTACTATGATAAGGTGCGCCGCAGGGATCTAGAAGAGGAGCTTGGCGTAGAGTATAGGAGGCTTCCGAGGCTCCTAAGGGAGGCTGACGTGGTCTCGATACACGTCCCGCTAACTCCCGAGACCAGGGGTATGATAGGTGAGAGGGAGCTGAGGATGATGAAGCCCACAGCTATACTGGTGAACCCGAGCAGGGGCGAGCTGGTAGACGAGGAGGCCCTGGCGAGAGCCCTGCTGGAGGGATGGATTGGAGGGGCGGCGGTAGACGTATACTCGAGGGAGCCGCCGGGACCCGACCACCCACTAGTCAGGCTTGCCAGGGAGAGGCCCGAGGTCAACCTTATCGTGACACCACACGTTGCCGGAGCCAACAGTGATGCGAGGCAGAGGATTGTAAGGTTCAGCGTTGAGAACGTGCTAAGAGTGCTCCGTGGCGAGGAGCCCCTGGCCGTCGTAAACATGTAGAGAGGGGGAGACTGTTGATCGAGGGCCCCGTTTCCAGCCTTCTAGCGAGGCTCCTAGCAGAGGCAGGCGTCTCCAGGGTCTACGGTATAATCGGTACCAGCATACTCCGCCTCGTGGACTCCCTCTACGACTACAGGGACAGGGTAGATTTCGTAACCACCAGGCACGAGCAGGTGGCTGTTTCAGCGGCCGACGCAGAGGCTAGGGTTACTGGGAGGCTCGGAGTAGCCGCCGTGCACGCTGGGCCCGGCTTCCTAAACTCGGCCCTAAGCCTGGGGGTCGCCCTAAGGGATAGGGTCCCACTCCTCCTTGTCTCCGGAGGGGTTGCGAGACGCCTCCACGGCACCTGGGCATGGCTGGAAGTCGACCAGGAGGCGGTCTCCCGTGGGGTCGCCAAGGCGTACGCCCGGCCCAGGACCCCTGAGGGTGTTTTGGAGGAGGCTGCACAGCTCATAGGAGAGGCTCTAACCCCGCCTTGGGGCCCCGTAGTCTTGGAGGTCGCCGAGGATCTCTGGAAGGCCAACGCCCGTGTCCCGGAGAGACTCTTCGAGAACGTTAGCGTGGAGGTTAAAGGCGGAGGGGAGGGGGACGCTGAAAGATTCGCCTCCGAGGCCTTAGACTTAGCGTTGGAGGCTGAGAGGCCCCTCATAATGGCGTGTGGCGAGCTCACCTGGAACCCTGGTTTTGCACAGGAAGCCCTCCTAGAATTGGCGGAGAGGCTGGACGCCTTCATAGTAGTCTCGGGCAACGGTAGGGGCGCCTGCCCAGAGGACTCGGAGAGGTGCCTGGGAAGGGTAGGCTTCGGGGGCGGCAGCGCCTACGCCGACTATGCTCTGGAGCGGAGCGACCTTGTCATAGTATTCGGGAACGAGTACGACGATATCACCACATACTCGTACAACCTGGTTCCAGAAGGAGACGTACTAGTGGCAAGCCTCGACCCGGCCGTAGAGGCTAGGCCCGCAGTCTACGACCACTACCACGCCGACCCAGCCAGGGCTCTAAACCTCATGCTCGAGGAGGCGAGGGAGAGGGGGCTCCGACAGGAGAGGCCAAGGTGGAGGGCCGAGGTTGCAGAGGCCAGGAGGCGCTGGGAGAGCATCGTGGAGGACGCGGCAAAGCCTAGGCCTGGAAAGGTTAATCCAAACAGGTACTTCCAAGCCCTAGACAGGCTCATCCCACGGGAGAGGATCATAGCGGCCGGCCAGGGGACCCACATACTATACGCCTACGCCTACACGAGGATATACGGGCCGAGAAGGTTCCTAGCAGCCACAAATCTAGGCGCAATGGCATACGCACTCCCAGCATCCCTAGGGGCAAGCCTAGCCCTCAACCAGCCCGTGGACCTCATAGTAGGCGACGGAGACCTAATGATGACCGTCCAGGACCTAGAAACACTAGTCAGGGAGCAAGCGAAAGTACGGATACACCTAGTGAACGACAACGCCTACAAAGTCCTCTACCTAAGGCAGAGAATCCAGCTCGGAGGAAGGGTATACGAGACCCTCCTCGGCAACCCAGACTTCCAAAAACTAGCCGAAGCCTTCCAAATACCATACATAAGAGTAGAGCCTGGGAGAGAAGCCGAGGCCGCCGAAAAGGCTTCCACCATGGAAGGGCCAGTACTAGTAGAAATCCCCGCAGAGCCAGACGACCTCCCCCCGCTAAACTTGGAGTACACCCTCAAAATGAGCCAATAGCAGACAACCCCCCGCAATTCACACCCACGAGGCCAGCTCAGCCACGCACGCCCAAGTGGCCGCACACGCGGCGGAGCCGGTCCAAAGCCTCCTCCACACATTCCCCTGGAGGCTCGCCACACCCAGTGTAAGCCTCCCACAACTCTAACATGCATCCGTCCAGCATCTCCCTCACAGCTTCGAGCACGCTCCATTTATCCCAAGGACCCCGGTAGCCCTCGAGCATTAGGAGTAGCTTCACAGCCTCTCCAGCCACGATCCTCCTCATGCCAGGCTTCCTGGAAAGTTCTAGGAGACGCCTACACCTGCCTTCAGGGTCCCAGTACGGTGTAGACGCCACGTGCACGGGCCGGCCACACACGAGCATACGGTTCTCCTCGAAATCCCGCCGGTAAACGGTGAGGAACTTGTAATCACACGATCCGGCTAGAAGCTCGTCCAAGCTACACCATGCCAGGTCGACACCCCTCGCCTCCAAGCCGGAGGCCCACAGACACATCTCCAGCCACTTCGCCAGCCTACCAGCTTCAAGCTGGAAACTGGATACTACAAGGAAAACATCTACATCGCTACACCCCAGGACATAGTCGCCCCTCACCAGGGACCCGTAAACCGCCACCTCTAACATCCCGGGAATACTACAAGCCAGCTGCTCAATGCACTCTAAGAACCCGATAAGCCTGGGTACCAAGCAACATGCCCACACTCAAACATAGACCCTCTATAGAATAAATGTAGGGACTCCACTACTCCTGCGGCTATAACAGCTGGAAATTGAAATACCGATAATGAATCAGCCTAGGCCGGAGAAAGACTAATTGCTACACCATACATAGAATCAAAGTGGGGCGTGGGATTGTCCAAGGTAATTAGGGTCAAATATGAGAAGGGCGTGTTAAAACCTTTAGATCCGATAGAGTTTAAAGAAGGCGAGGAGCTGGTCGTCTTTATACGTAAACGCAGGGTGAGTGAAATTCTTAACAAATACGTTGGAATGTTTGGTAGTGCTGATGTAGAGGAACTAAGGAAATACGAGGAGGAGGCCCAGGCACAGTGAACAAAGCGTTTATCGACACAAACGTGTTTTACAACATATTATTTGAGACCAGCCTCACTCAGACGGCTCGCAGGCTATTAGAGGATTATGAAGAGAGCATGTTCTACACGAGTCTAACAGTGGTGAACGAACTACTCTATATCTCTACAAGAAAGCACTACCAAACCAGAAAGGAAATCAGCGGACCCTATAGCCTAAGAAAGATAATAACAAGTAAAGGATATCCTAAGCTTGTAGTCGACGGTATACGTAGACTATTAGAAGACCTTGAAGTGGAAGTGCTGATAGAAAACGTAAGTTATCATGATATGATAGAAGCCGCTAGTAGACTAAAACTCATGCCAAGCGACGCTATCATAGCACTAACATGCAGACACTACGGCATCGATACAATCCTAACGTTTGACGAGGATTTCAAGAGAATCCCGTGGCTCAAAGTGGTTCCTTAAACGAACCCTTATTTCTTAAAATATAACTAATTATAGAAATTATTATTTATAATCGGGGAATAGGCGGTGTATTTCTCCAGGCTCTACTCTACTGTCCTACCTGATCATGGAAGTGCTGCTGTTCTGTCAGTATGGCGGGTTCTCCTTGACGCTTTCGCAGTGTTGTCGTATTAGTCGGACGAACTGTTCCTGGCCTGGGGTTTGGGGTCCCGCCCCGAACCTTGCGAGCTCGGCTATTGCGTCTTCGGGTGTGAGGCTCTCGGACCATACTAGGTAGCCTGCTAGGAAGGTGCCTGTCCTCCCTATGCCTCCGAGGCAGTGTGCTACTACCTTGCCTCCCGAGTCGATCTCCTTTCTTACCAGGTGGTAGGCTTTGCAGGCTTCGTCGGGGTCTGGTGGGGTGAAGTCTGGGGTGGGGATCCTGTATACTCTCATGCCCAGCTCTTCTGCGGCCTCTAGGAACTCCCTCTCCCCGCCGGGCCACTCGTCGTAGAACTCGTCGGGCTCTACGAGGCTGACTATTAGGGTTACTCCCTGCTTTGAGAGCATCTTTAAATCCTCCCAGCCGGGTAGGCGGCATCCTCCAAGGCGGGGCCTCACCCAGTAGGGGCACCTTGCAGCCACGTCGTACACCCTCCCCCGATGCATGGTGTCGGGTTTATGGTTTTACCGGCCGCTGGGGCTAGGATATGTGGCCCCGCCGCCCAGTCCGGGAGCCGGTGGAGAGTGTGGTGGACCCTGAAGCCCCCCGGCTGGGGGCTGGTGGTGACTAGGAGCCCTCCGAGGCCGCCGGGGGCGGCGGGGCTATAGGTCGAGCATGTTTTGTAGTGTCTACTGTTGCATTGTGGGAGGCATTGATGTATATGCTTGTCTAGGGTTTGGCTCGGCTCCCGAAATATACCCCTACAGTCATGGTGGGGGGTGGCGGTGCGCTTGCGGTGAGGCTCCCTGATACTAGCGTGTGGAGGAGGGCGTTAGAGATTGCCCTGCCGCTGATGCTTGCTGAGAGCGCTGATAGTATACTGTGGATTGTCGACACGTATTTTGTGAGTGGTCTTGGCGATAAGGCTCTTGCCGCCGTGGGGGTTGGAGGCTACCTTGGCTGGCTCATGTTCGTTGGCGGAAGCCTGTTCTACATGGGGGCCCTCGTGCTTGTAGCCCAGTATGTGGGGGCCAGGGACGTTAACGGTGCCAGGAGGGCTACGGGGGAGGCTCTAACCTCCAACATCCTCCTGGCTGTACCACTCGCCTTGGCCGCCTACTGGTTTTCCCCCACGCTTGTCTCGTGGCTCGCTGGGCCGAGGGTTGACGTTGAAGTCAAGAGTATGGCCGTCAGCTACTTCCACTACCGCCTCCTAGGCCTGCCCTTCACCTACGCGGCTCTAGTGTTGGACGCAGCCTACAGGGGGGTTGGTAGGACCAGGCCAGTGTTCACTGCCACTGTAGCGTTCACCCTGGTGAACGCTGTCCTAGACCCGCTGTTAATCTACGGCATGCTCGGCTTGCCCGCTATGGGCGTGGCCGGTGCTGGGCTTGCCAGTAGCATTGCGAGTGCCGTATACCTTGTAGGCCTCTACGTTCAGGCGCCGAGATGGCTGGGCTACACGCCTACACCGTTGCCGCCGGGCGTGCTGGCCTGGAGGGCGGCCACGATAGGGGTCCCGGCGCTTGTTGAGAGGCTCGCCTTCGTAGGCGGGAACCTGGTGTACCTGGGCTCCGTGGCTAGGTGTGGGGAGGATGCCCTAGCAGCCCACACTATAGGGGTGAGGATAGAGAGTCTGGCCTTCCTCCCAATATTCGCTATAGGCGAGTCTGCCGCAACCCTTGCAGGCCAGGCTGTTGGAGCGGGGAGCGTCGGGGAGGCTAGGAGGAGTGGGTGGGAGGTTGCCAAGCTAGACATGCTCGCAGGCGTAATAGCCGGCATTGTGATAGCACTGCTGGCCCCCCACCTGCCCTGGGCGTTCACCGACAACCCCAGGGTCGCCAGGCTAGCGAGAGACTACCTGCTCATAGCAGCGGCTACAGAACCATTCTTCGGGGCGGCGATAAGCCTAACAATGGCCATACGTGGTGCTGGAAACACGACTGTGCCTACAGTGATAAACCTGTCGAGCCTCTACCTGCTACGAGTTCTGCCGGCCACTGTTATTCCTAGGATGCTCCCACCCGGCCTGTGCGTGTATGGTGCCTGGTCGGCTATGGCTATAGACATGGGTGGGAGGGCGGCGATATCCACGACAGTGTATAGGAGGTGGTTTGAGAGGCTGGCTAGGAGGGTGGTCTAAGCTTTCTCCACCCCTATCGTAACCTGGGACCCGTCAATATCCCAGCTCTTCACGTAGGCGTTGCTGGGCGGCTTCCCCATGGCTAGTTCTACCGCTCTAGTCTCGTTTGCCACGTAGTCTCGGTAGGCTTCTACCGCCCCGGCTATCTGCTCGTCGCCCGTGTCAATCCATACTCTCACCTGGGCGTCTACGGGTAGGTTCATCTCCTTCCTCATAGCCTGGACTCTCCTCACTATCTCCCTCGCCAAGCCTTCGAGGAGCTCCTCCTCTCCTATCCTCTTGTCTACCGCCACTATGCCATAGTCTGTTTCGACGGCTGAGAGCCACTCCGGGTACTCGGCGCTTATCCTAACATGCCTAGCCTCGAGGACAACCTTCTCCCCGTCTATGACTGTCTCATGCCTGCCCTTCTCCACTATGTCCCTTGCCACCCTGTCCTGGTTTGCAGCTATGTACTCGACTATCTTCTTCGTCAGCTTCTTGTACTCTGGGCCTATCACCCCATACTCGGGCTCCACACTGTAGACTTTGAGGCCCTCGAAGAACTCTGGCCCGACTATCTCAAGCTTCTTAGCATTAGCCAGCTCCAATATTATCCTCTCAGCCCTCCTAGCCTTCTCAGCCAAGTCCTCCTCCTTTGGCATTAAGATTAGCCTCTTCACGGGCCTCCTCAGCTTGAGGCGTGCCTTGTTCCTCGCCGCAAGCGCGGCCTCAACTATCCTCCTCGCCGCCTCGAACGCCTCCTCTAGCTCCTCGTCGATCCACTCTTCTACGGGAGCCGGCATGTCTAGGAGGTGTACGCTCACTGGGCCCTCCTCTGCATCCCTCATCATTAGCTGGTAGATGTACTCGGTGGTGAATGGTATGAACGGAGCCGCTGCTAGGAGCCAGTCCCGGAGCACCCTGTATAGTGTTGCGTATGCCGCCTTCTTCTCCGGCGTGTCCCTTTCCTCCCAGACCCGCCTCCTTACGAGTCTTAGGTAGAAGTGGCTGACGTCCTCTACTATGAAGTCTCTTAGGAGCCTGGCAGCGTCGTGGAGGCGAAGCTCCCTCATAGCCTCATGGTAGCGTTTGAGCATGTTGGATAGCCTTGAGAGTATCCAGCGGTCCTCCTCGAGGAGAGCCTCTCTCGGCAGGGATTCCACCGGGTCCCTCTTCGGGTCGTACTTGTCTAGAGCCATGTAGGTGGATGCGAACGTGTATACGTTCCAGACTATGTTGAGGTGTCTCGCAACCTGGTTCATAGCCTTGAAGGAGAAGCGGAGGTCCTCCCATATCGTGTTCTGCATGGACCACCATCTAACCACGTCCCTTGGAACCCTGCGTATCAGCTCTTCAAACTCGATGTAGTTGCCGAGGCTCTTGTGCATCTCCCTGCCCTGCTCGTCTAGTGCGAAGCCGTGGACTAGCACCCTCTTGTAGGGCTTCTCGCCGAAGCCTATCACTCCCGAGCGTAGGAGGCTGAAGAACCAGCCTCTAATCTGGTCGTGGCCTTCAACTATGAAGTCGACTGGCTTCATCTTTTTGTAGGGCTCCCTCCTCCTAGGGTAGCCTAGGCTGGCGTAGAATGCTATCCCAGAGTCGAACCAAACGTCTAGAACGTCGGGGACCCTACGCATCACTCCACCACACTTGGGACACTTTAGGGTGACCCTGTCAACCCAGGGCCTGTGCAGGTTCTCCGGCCTCTTCCCGCCCATCTCTACAAGCTCGTCCACGCTACCTACCGCGTGGGTGTAGCCGCAGGACTCGCAGACCCAGACTGGGAGTGGTATGCCCCAGAACCTCTGCCTTGAAATCACCCAGTCCCGTACCTCTCGGAGCAGGTTTAGGAACCTGGTCTTAGCCCAGTCCGGGACCCACTCGATACTCTCCGCCTCCTCTATGAGCTTGTCCCTTAGCTTCCGGACGGCTATGAACCACTGGGTGGTCGCCCTCAACACTAGGGGGGTCTTACACCTCCAGCATACAGGGTACCTGTGGAGTATGCGGCCCTCGTGGAAGAGGGCTCCCAGTCTGCGGAGGTCTTCGAGTATGGCCTTGTTGGCCTCGGTGCGGAAGTATAGGCCATGGTAGGGTCCCGCCTCCCGGGTCATCCTACCCTGGTCGTCGACAAGCGAAACCACGGGGGCTCCGACGCGGTCCTGGTTTATCTCATAGTCTATCTCGCCATGGCCTGGAGCAGAGTGTACAAGCCCGGTACCCTCAGTGGCTGTGACAGCCTCGGGTGCTAGGACAACCCTATGATATGGGGCGAGCTTGTCCTGGGCCGGCACTATGCCCTCGAGGGGGTGCTTGTACTCGAGCCCCTCAAGCTCGCTCCCTTTGAATTCCTCTAGAACCTCATAGTCCTCGACGCCCGCCTCGGCCATAACCTTCTCAAGCCTAGCCTTGGCAAGTATGAGTATCTCGCCTCCAACCCTCACCCTAACATAGTCTAGGTCGGGGTGCGCCATTACGAAAGCGTTAGCCGGGAGTGTCCAGGGGGTTGTGGTCCAGATTAGGAGGCTCTCCCCCTCCCTCCCCTTGACCGGGAACTTAATGTACACGCTCGGATCCTCTAGCACGCGGTACTCGCTAACCTCGTAGTCTGCTAGTGTCGTCTCACACCTTGGACACCAGTGTACAACCCTATACCCCTTGTAGAGGAGGCCCTGCTCCCAGGCCCTCTTGATAAGCCACCATCCACTCTCTATG